>JAADEP010000073.1 GCA_013153335.1 Chloroflexota bacterium | reverse complement strand
GGCATACCTCCGGCACCGGCCTTGAGGGCTGGCCCCGGCCCAGCCCTTCGCCCCGCGCTTGACCCGCGGGCGGCTAAACCCGCCTGCTATCCTCGCCGTCAGCCGTGCGTTCCCACACGTTGGACCGGATGATTCGCGCAATTTTATGCTAGCCGCGGGCTTCCAGCCCGCGGCGCCTGCGGCACGCGAGCACGCCCATGGCCGCGGGACGCGGGCGACAGTGCCCGTGCTGGGATGGCGGAAGCTGCCCCCCGCCGCGAAAAATTGCCCGTGCGTTGGGCCGCGCCTTGGGCATGGCCGCGGGCGGCTAAACCCGCCCGCTAGAAGTTTACCACCGCACACTTCGCGCGTTGGGCCGAACCATCCGCGCACAATGTTATCCTGGCCGCGGGCTTGATGATTTCTGGTCTTTGTGGTATACTAGTTTACGACGCAAACCAGTATGCGGAGGAAACCATGGCTGCTTCCTTTTCTCGTGATCCGTTACAATGGGCCGAGGCGCACGCACGCCACGCCTGGGTCGAGGACGGCCTGACCGACATGGCCGTTGGGATGTATCTTGTGCTCTATGGGGCGCTCTTCCAGTTGAGCCAGCAGGATGGTTGGTGGGCCAAACTTTTGTTTTTGGCCTTTGTGCTCATCTCGGCCTGGAAAGGTCGCGAGCTCATTCAACGCTTGAAGACACGCTGGGTCTACCCGCGGACAGGCTATATGCGACCTCGCCGGCCACCCTTGGAGCAACGCCTCGCGTGGAGCGCGGGGATACTGTTGGCAACCTTGGCGCTTATCGCGGCCTTGCTCGTCCTTGACCTGCCGGATTGGCTTTCTGGATGTGGGGTGCTGACGATGTTGTTCACGGGCCTTTTCGCGTGGCTGGGTTGGCGCCACGCCGCACGACGTTATCTCTTCCTCGCCGCGGGGAACGGGCTTGGGCTGGCCTGGTTGTTGTTCACGCAGCCAGCCCACTGCCTTGTGGTCTATCCGTTGATTGCCAACGGCGTGTTGCTCATAGGGGTCGGAAGCTTGACGTTCTCGCGCTTCCTCCAACGCCATCCCCTGCCCAAGGATGCGTAACATGGCCGAGCCCAGGAATTCGCGCGCACCCAACCAGCCTCCTGTGGATCCCCTGATCCACGCGCCTGCGCGGCTGGCCATTATGGCCACCTTGGCCGCGGTCGAAGAAGCCGACTTTCGGTATTTGCAGCGGGCGACCGGGCTGACCAAAGGGAACCTTTCCGCGCATCTGGCCAAGTTGGCCGACGCGGGGTATGTGCACATCACCAAGACGTTCCGCGGCAAATACCCCTGGACGCTATACCGCCTTACCCCCCAGGGCCGCGCCGCGTTCGAGGCCTATCGCCGCGCGATGCTCGAATACTTGCGCCGGGCCGGACAGGCGCCCTCTGCCCCTGGCCCCCCGTCCAACGCGCCTGAACCCGAGGCGTAACACCAACTTCCGCCGGGCTGGGGCATCCCCCAGCTTTCGGGGATGGCGCGAGGCCAACGCAAAAAGGCCCTTGGGCCGCAAAGCCCAAGGGCCTTTCACGGCTAGGGTCGCCCCCGAGGTTACTTGTTCATCTCCGGCGGGCAGACCATCTTGTATTGCTCGAACTGATGGTCCTCGTTGATGCGCACGATGATGGCGCACTTGATGGGGTCACCTTGGTCGTTGAAGCGCATCCGACCGGTCACGCCCTCAAATTCGGGGATGCTGGCCAGCGCGTCGCGGATGCACTTGCGGTCCTTGGCCAAATCGCCCGTGAGCTGACCGCAGTTTTCGATCGCGGTTTGCAGCAAGTGGGCCGAGTCCCAAGCCAGGGCCGCGACGTCATCGGGCTCTTCGCCGTACTTGGCCGTGAACTTATCGATGAATTCCTTGGCCTTGCCCTTGGCGCCGCCCACGGCCCAGTGGGTGCTGAAGTAATAGCCCACGCAGTCGTCGCCGCACAGCTTCATCAGCTCGGTCGAGCCCCACGAGTCACTACCCAGGATGGGCTTATCCCACCCCAGCTGCTTGGCCTGCTTGACGATGAGGGGCACTTCGTTGTAGTACTGAGGCGTGAAGAGCACGTCCGCGCCCGAGTTGATGATGTTGGTCAGCTGCGCGCTGAAATCCTTGTCGCCGGTGGTGAAGGACTCGAACGCGACGACTTCCATCCCCAGGTCTTCGGCAGCTTTCTTGAAGTATTCCGCCAGGCCTTTGGGATAGTCGCTCGCGACGTCGTACAACACCGCGACCTTTTGCGCGCCGAATTCATCTTTGGCGAATTGGGCGAGCACCTGGCCTTGGAAGTCATCCAAGAAGGCCGCCCGGAACACGTAGGGCCGATCCTTGGTCGTGCGCGGGTTCGTGGACCACGGGCTGATCATCGGGGTCTGCTTCTTGTTCGCGACCTCGCCCGCGGGGATGGCTTGCTTGGACGCGTACGGACCAATGATGGCCAAGACCTGGTCTTCGGTGATCAGCTTGGTCGCCGCGGCCGCCGCGGATTCGGCCTTGGATTCGTTGTCTTCGGTGATAACCTGCACCTTATATTCCGTGCCGCCCACGTTGAGCTTGCCGCCGATTTCTTCGAGCCACATCTCCATCGCGCGTTGGCCGTTCTCGCCAACCTTGGGGATGTCGCCCGTCAGCGGGGCGATGTGCCCGATTTTAATCACGCCGCCATAGGCCGCGCGCGGGGCACGGCTGCAAGCGCCTAACAAAGCGGCTACGGCCAGCAGTACGAGCATCCACAGGGCAACTTTGCGCATGTTTTCCCTCCTTCTGGATGGAAATGGAGAACCTCGCCCGTAACTTCAGTTTAGAAGATGAGATGGAGTTTGTCAAGTGACGCCCCATCTTTGTAATCTTTGCAGAGAATGATGCTGTATTGGGTTCGAATGCGCGGACGATGCAGGAATAAGCGCGCTACATTTTCCCTTTTTCGGGCCGCATCCCCTGCTAGAAAGGTGAGGTTCGTCCGCTTGCCCTCACGGCCTCAGCCAGGGCCGTGGGGAGCGTGGTTTTATATAAAACTTCGATGGAGGATAGACACAAGCCACGCGGGGTAGGAGATGGTAAAATAAGGTTGACGGTGCACGCGAACTCATCTTTACCCAAAAGGAGGCAGGGTGCCATGAAACATAGTCGGTGGTGGCGGTTAGGTTGGCTTTTGCTCCTCTTGGTCGCCTTGGCCGCATGCGGCAAAAAAGCCGCAACCGAGACGCCCGTGCCTACAGAAGCGCCGCAGGCCCAACTTCAGGGCGTCAAGGTGGAATTTTGGCATGTCTGGAGCCGAGGCGTCGGCGAAGCGCTGGAAGCCATGGTCAAAGAGTTCAATGAGACCAACGAGTGGGGCATCGAGGTGGTCCCCATCAATCAAGGCGGCTACGGCGAGATGTTCGACAAAATGAACGCGGCCATCAACAGCGGCGAGCTCCCCAATCTGGTCGTCGGATATCAGAACCAAATGCTGGCCTGGGATATGAGCGGCGACGTGATCGCAGACATGAACCGCTACGTCAACGATCCCGAGTACGGCTTGAGCGAGGAGGAGCAGAAAGATTTCTTCCCGGTGTTCTGGGAGCAGGACGTGGTCAATGGCAAGCGGTACGGCTTCCCCGCGCAGCGGTCGGGGCAGTACATGTTCTATAACGTGAGCTGGGCGAAGGAATTGGGCTTCGATCAACCGCCCCGCACCCCCGAAGAGTTCTACGAGCAAGCTTGCGCGGCTTATAAGGCGAACTTGAACGACGACAATCCCGACAACGATGGCACCGGCGGCTGGGTGGTCAATTCGGGCGCTTCGGCCATTGTTTCGTGGATTTGGGCTTTCGGTGGCGAGGTGGTGGACGAGCAAGGCAAATACACCTTCGATACCCCCGAAGCGCAAGAAGCCTTCACCTATCTCAAGAAGCTCTACGATGACGGCTGCGCGTGGATCAGCGAAAGCCGCTATCCGAACCCCGAGTTCGCGACGCGGCAGGCCCTGTTCACCACCAGCAGCCAGGCGGGCATCCCGTACCAGCTCAAAGCCTTTGAGGATTCGGGTGTGAAGGACGAATGGACTCTCATCCCCTTCCCGGCCAAAGAAGGGGTCAAGCCGGTCATCAATGTGTACGGTCCTTCCTTCGCCATCGTGCGTTCGACCCCCGAGGAAGAGCTCGCGGCCTGGTTGTTCATCAAATGGTTCACCCAGCCCGAGAACCAAGCGAAGTGGATTCGCGCGAGCGGCTACTTCCCCACCCGCAAGAGCACGATGGACCTGATCCAGGATTACAAGCAAGAGAACCCGCAATGGGCGGCCGCGCTGAATTGGTTTGAGAGCGACGAGACCATGAAGAAGTTCGAACCGCGCGATGCTTCCTGGAGCGCGGTGCGCCGGGCTGTGAGCGAGCACGCTTCGCAGCTCTTCCAGCCTGACTTCAAAGTGGAGCAAATTCCTGATTTGCTGAAGCAGCTCCAACAGACCGCGGAAGAGCTCTACGCGGAATTCCACTAACGGGCGCGCATACGCACCCAAGGCCCCCAGGCGCAAGCCTGGGGGTTTATTTTTGGCAGAAAGCGGGGGAGACGGGGCTGTTTTGTGGTATAACAAACATGCCCTGCCGTGTTCGTGATGCGCGGAAACCGGATTTGGCCCAACTTTCCCCAAAGGGAGCCGGGTATTCCGTCGGGCGACGCGATAGGCGAAAGCCAAGGCGGAACCCGGCGGCTAGGCTCCCACGTGCCGAGATCGGCGCAAATCCGGGGTCGCACACGGCACGGCGGGGATTTTTTGATCCCGGAGGCCTTTGGATGCCCTCGGCTTCGCCCTTGGCAGGTTTGCGCGTGTTGGATTTTTCGGTCTTTTTGCCCGGCGCGCTGTTGACCCAATGGCTCGCTTCGTTGGGCGCGCGGGTCATTATGATAGAGCGCCCGGGACGCCGGCACTTCCTCGCGCTTGACGACCAGCATCCGTATTACGCGGTGCTGCGACGGGGTAAGAAGTCCATTGTGCTCAACCTCAAGGACCCGGACGATTACGCGGTCGCTCGGGCTTTGTTGCGTTGGGCCGATGTGTTGGTGGAAGGCTTTCGGCCCGGCGTTATGGAGCGCCTGAACCTCGGTCCTGAGACGGCCCGTGCGGTGAATCCACGGTTGGTGTATGTGCGCCTCAGCGGCTTCGGCCAGACCGGGCCCTATCGCCAACGTCCGGGGCACGACCAAATCTATCAAGCCCTCGCGGGGTTGCTAAGCCCCTGGGGCGAGCCGCCCGTCCTGCCCCCGGTGCAGATCGCGGATGTCGGCGGGGGCACGCTGCCCGCTTTGGTCGCCTTGCTCGCGGCGCTATGGGCTCGCGAGCGCACTGGCCAAGGCACGTGCATTGACGTCTCGCTTTATGAGGGCGCCCTGGCTTGGACGTATTTTCTTTTGCCCATGCACCGGCGGACCGCCCAAGATCAAGCCTGGCTGCGCGTCTTTTTGGGCCAAGTCCCGGCTTATCATGTCTACCAAACCAAGGACGGCTTTTGGATCGCGCTTTCGGCGCTCGAGCCTCATTTCTGGGACGCGTTTTGCCGCGCGGTCGGTCGCCCGGAATGGGGTACGCGCGCGTTCGACCCTGACCTTATCCCCGAGGTGGCTGAGGTCTTTCGAGCCCATACTTTGGCCGAGTGGCTGGGCCCCGACGGCCAGGGCGGGATTTTAGACCCGGAGCAGATTTCGGTTGCAGCGGTGCGTACGGTTTCAGAGGTGCTGCAAGACCCGCATTTGCGCGCGCGTGAGGCTTTCGCCTTCGACGCGCTGGGCTATGTGCACCCTCGACTGCCAATGCGTTTTGATGGCCAACGTCCGCCTGCCCCCGCGCACGTGCCTCAACCGAACGAGCACGCCCCTTGGATCCGCGCTCTGGCCCAAGGCGATACCCAAGCCGAGGCGCGCCTCTTCGGACCAACCCCCGCGTTTTAGGGCACATTTGCCTTCGTTTCGGTCGTGGTTAGAGGTAAACTTAGAGTACATTCCGCGCGTAGCTCATCTGGACTTTGGGAGGTATCTATGGAACGATTCGTCTTGCGACGATGGTGGTTGTGGCTCTTCGCGCTCTTCGCGTTTTCGGCGTGTACGCGCGCGGCGCCGAGCGCGCCGCCACCGGCAGGGCCTTCGCCAACTTCGGGGGCGATGGAGCCCGTTGCTACGTTGCCCGCAAGTCCGACGCCCGCGCCGCCCATGCCCACGCCAACGATCCCGCCTTCGGCCTCGCCCACGCCAGCCACCGGCCGCATTGTCGGCATGGTCTGGGAGGACCGTTGCCCGCCGGAGGCCGCGAGCCTCTTTTGCCGCGAGTACCCGGGCTATGGGCTATTGGGCGATGGTTCTCGCCAGCCTGACGAGCCTGCTTTGGCCGGCGTCGTGGTGCAATTGGCGCAAGGGTCTTGCCCGGGCATGGTCTTGAGCCTGACCACGACCGACGCTCAAGGCAAGTTCGCCTTTGAAGGGGTCCAACCCGGCACGTATTGCGTTTCCATCGATGAGTCTGACCCCACCAACGCCGCGCTGTTGAAGCACGGGGTGTGGACGTACCCGAGCGTCGGCAAGGCTCAGGTTACGGTGGATGTGCGCCCGGGTGAGACGGTGACCGTGGATTTCGGCTTTTCTCGCCTGGCCCAGGTCGCGCAAGCTTCACCCGAGGCACCGGCCACGCAACCCGCCCAGGCGACCCCGGCTTCGGTCTCTGCGGTGACTCCGGTCATTCCGCCTACTCCGACCCCGACCAAGGTGCCCACCAATCCCTATGACCTCGGCGCGCCCGATATGTTGGATACCATGGACTTGCCCGGCTTGCACTGGTATATGCGGTGGACCAAGGAGGTGACCTTCAAATCCTCCAAGGCCCACCCGGGCACGTTGGTCATGCAGGTGCACAAGCCCGGCCCGGCCAATTACTGGACCCTCTCCACCTACCCCCCGCTGCGCAATGCGTACTTAGAGGCGACGTTCATCACCGGCCCGGAGTGTAAGGGCAAAGATCGGTATGGCCTGATCGTTCGGGCGCCCAGCACCCGCGAAGGCGTGCTCTTCTTGGTATCGTGCGACGGGCGTTATCGCATTTTGCGCTGGAACGGCGGGTTGAAGATCCTCCAGGATTGGACACCTTCCACCGCGATTCATCTGGGGCCGAATCGGGTCAATCGCGTGGGAGTGTGGATGCAAGATGACACCATGAAGCTATATATCAATCGGGCCCTCGTGACCGAGGTCAAAGATGATTACTTCAAGGAAGGCCGCTTCGGCGTTGTGATCGGTGCGGAGCGTACGCCCGGGTTTGAAGTATACGTCGACGAGGTCGCTTATTGGCTTTTGCCGTGACCTGCCGGGTCCGTTAGCTGAAGGGCGCTTTGCTTAGCTTAGCCCCAATACGGTACGACCCCCGGGCGAGAAGCCCGGGGGTCGTTTGGGTTTGCCTCGCTGGGCCAGGCACGCGGTTTAGAAGGACAAGCCTTCCGGCGCGTCGGCCTCGGGACCTGGGGTTTCGACGGCTTCGGTCGGGGTCTTTTGGAAGATGCGGAATTCCACGGTGAGGCGCTTGAAGTATTGCCCGTCGGCATCGGACTCGCATTCGCATTCCCGCACAAAGATATCCGCCCGCAGCCGCTCAGTCTCGAGCACGAGTTGCTGTTGCGGTTGGGCTTCGACGATCTGGCCCCGGACTTCCAGACGCTGACGCAGGGCTTCGTCGGCCGCGGCTTCGGGGGTGGCCAAAACGATGGTCTCGGTGCGGATGTCGCTCTTGTCGAAGAGCCATACTTCAAACGCGTAGACCTTCTTGGGTTGCGAGCCGATGCCCTCGGAGATGCTGATGCCCGCTTCGCCCAAGAACTCCCCGGTTGCAGAGTCGATGGAGAACGACTCGTCGAAGAAATCGTTCCCGAGCTCATACGTGGTCGTGTACGCGGAGATGGGACCGGTGCTGAATTCTTCCGCCGTGTAACCGGCCGCTTGGGCCGCTTCGGCTTTGGCTTCGGCCTTGGTCTTATAGCTCAGGCCGCGGCTACGAGCTCGCAGGATCAGATAGGCCAGCGCGCCGATGATGAAAAGGGCGAGCAAGCACAACAGCGCGTAGCGTGCGAGGGAGGTCCCGCCGCTGGTGCCTGCGGCAGCTTCGGCTTGCACCGTGCTCGCGACCTCATTCTGGAAGCGTTGCACCGCCTCGAGGGGGAGATAGCCTGGGTCGCGTTCGACCGCGATCAGCGTGGACTGCGCCGCGTCGCCCAAGCCTTTGTAGCGGATCTTCGCGAGCTCCGCGTTCCCCGTATGGATGTAATCGGAGATGACCATACGGAGGTAGTCCTGCCGCCACGATGGCTCCAGGTGCTGGGGAGCGGCGTTCGTCCACTTAACCGGTGCGATCCCCCAACCGAGGATAAACCAGCCGACGAACAAGCCGAACAAAAACGCCACGCCTAAAGCCAAGGCGGGCTTGTTGCGAACACGTTCGCCGATCTTTTCGTTCAAAGCGTCCAAGGTCATCATACACTCTCCCACCGACGAAGTCCTGCCCCAGGGGCGTTTGCTTTATTCTACGCCAAAGCCCTAAAATATGCAATGGCGCGCCTGGCCCAATTGCTCTTGGACCTGAGAAGGCGTTTGCCATCGCTTTAACCGTTCTTGTTTTGAGATGAGTTGAGCTTTCGGATGGATTTGTCATCTTGCGAGGCTAGATAAGCGAATGATCGAGTGTTAAGCAGAAGGTTTGTGGTCGCCGAGTTGTGCGCAAAAATCGCATGTTGCGGGCCACGCTGGCGGTAGCCGGAGTGCCTAAAAACCGACCGCCTTGCTATGGCCCAGCGGGCCTACCCGGCCCACGGCGTCCCGGTCCGTCACGCCTGCCGCTGGATCGCCCTGAGCTTACAGGAGGCGTACGACCGGGCCCGGCACCGGGCTCAACGTCGGCAGGCCCGGGAGGAGATGGTGCCGGCCCTGTTCCAAACCGTCCGGGCTCGCCCTCCCCGCATGGAGGGCGTAAAAGCTACGCGCTCATCCGGCTCCAGTTGATCGCCTGGCCCCCTGGGGCCGGGACCGGCTGTTCGCCCTGGCCCGGGCTCATGGCTTGCTCGTGCCACTCGGACGCGCCCGTCCCGCCCTATCCCCGACGGGCACATGGGAACGTCTCAATCAGCCGACTTGTGGGTGGCTGCCTGAACACAACGCATACGGACTCTTGGGTGTTGAAGGCGAAATCGGCTGTTTTGAGGGCTTCGCTTCAAAACCAAAGGTTTGCAGGGATGCTATGCAAGCGGTGATATCCTCAACTTTCGTCGCTTTTGGAAAGCGTTTTCGCTCTCCAGGCTGGTAAAGGTTTGTGCCAGATTTTGCCGACGCAATATTCGCCGAAGCGTTCAAACACCTTTAAAACTACCAATACATCATCTAAATCCCATTCCGTATAGGGCAAATCGGAAAAGGGGGCTTCGCCCATGCCATCAAAGGACGGCTTTCCGAGGGCGCGAATGAACTTATCTTTCAGCTGTTGATGTTGCTGGCGCGCATGGATTTGTTCGGAGTTGTAAAAATTCAAAGATACCATTTCGAGAGTCCCTTTGGCATTCGGAAAGTCGAGTAAGTCTGGGCGGTTCATATAAAAACTAGCCTCGATCTGGCTTTTTATCCCTCCGAGAATAGAGTGGTTGTTCCAATATAGCCGAATTACATCCCTACCTTTTTGAACAATGGGATTGGCAATGTTGTATAGTTCACCCAGTGGCGTTCCCCAAGGGAGAAGTTCACCTATATCTTCAAGATAGATGCCAAGGCTAAGATTGTGGGTCATCTCTTTGCTCCAGTTTGGTATCTGGTTATCTACCTTTGCTTACCTAAGTATACCTCACGTCTAACTTGCCCATGGGGGAAAGGTGGCCTCCTTCGGTTCGATTGTTTTAGAGGGCGCAGGAGGCTAAATAGCCTCAGATTATCGCTTTGATCTCCCCTATATTTATTATCCAGGAGCTCTTTCCTGTCCCGGCCTTGGAACGTTCACGGTTCCCATGCACCTTGCCCAGGGAGCGGCTTAGGGGTACAATTGTGAAAACCGAAAATCTAGACGGACGACTTTAGGAGGCGAAGGATGGCGTTCCAGTT
>JAADEP010000119.1 GCA_013153335.1 Chloroflexota bacterium | reverse complement strand
TCGATCGCATCGAAGTCGAAGCCACACCACGAGAAGCCGTAACGCGCGCCTTCGGACCTGTGGTGATGCCACCTACGTTCCAGGGTGATGCTCTGGCGTTCCGTACCGAATATTACTCGCCTACCACGCGCTATTTGATCCTTCGACTGGATGCTCAACTTTGGTTCTATCGCCTTCATACCGAGCAGCCGGTCCACGTCACGCTCGACATGGCGCAGCAGCCGCTCATGCAATTTCGTTATCTCTCCTCGGCGGGCTCGACCCACGACGTGATCGTGGAGATCCTCCGCCATCCGAACACCTCTTTTTGTACGGACGCGCCCCCGTCGCCCTTTCAAGTGGGTATGGTCGGCCACACGTGCCACCGGCGCAAGATCTTGTTGTGGTCCAAAGCCAGCCCGCGCTCGCAAGTGTTGGCCAGCTTAGCGCCCAACACCCGATTCGAAGTGATTGACGGACCCGAGTGCGGTGCCAAACGCGTTTGGTGGAAGGTCCGCCTTTCTCCGCCGTTTTCTTCGGTGGAAGGCTGGATGCCCGAGACCTCGGTCGGGGGCCGTTATCGCTACTTGTGCCCCGGGGAGCCTCCAGTCCAGCTCCCGACCCTCGGGCCCTGACCGGCCGGAATGCGGGCTTCATCCCCTTAGCCGACGGAGGCAAATCCCAGGTACAATACCTTCCATGGCCTGGCCGCGGCCTGGGTCGCGCCGGAGCTCGCGGCGCCACGGCTCGCGCGGGCAGACCCGTGGCTCGCCCCTGCTGTCGTGGGCGTGCGCCCAGATTGGGGCTGGGCTTCGTTCTTGGCTTCAAGGAGGTGAACGATGTCGCGTTGGTCTTCTCGCAAGCTCTTGGAGCGTTTGGCCGCGCTCCTCGCTTTTCTCATTGGCGCGATGGCCGTGTTCGCGGGCAGCAAGGTTGTCATCTTCCACATCCCCGTGGACTATCACGTTATCCCCTGGCTGCCGGTATACAACTTGACCATGGGGATCGTGACCGTAGTCTTCGTCGCGGTGGCCCTGTGGCGCTATGGAGCCCGGGCGAAGCGTTGGGCCCTTGCGGTTTTGCTCGCCCATACCACCGTGCTCCTGTTGCTTTTGACCGTGTACCGCAACGAGGTCGCCAACGAAAGTCTCAAGGCCATGAGTGTGCGCGTCACCACGTGGTTGATCATTTTGGGCTTGTTGACCCTGGCCGAGAGAACGGAATCCAGCCCTTCCGGCGTATAACCTTAAGCCTTTCAACAACCCAACCTGCGACCTGGCTCGCGGATGGGCAAAACCGCGGTCCGCCGTGCTAAACTTAGAGAAACTCGCAAGTTGCTCTTGGAGGGCGTATGGAATATCAACCTCGTGGCTGGTATTTTGAGGACTTCAAAGTCGGCCAACGTGTGATAACCGCGGGCCGAACGGTGACCGAGGCCGACATTGTCGCGTTTGCCGGGCTGTCGGGCGACTACAACCGCATCCACACTGATGCGGAGTATGCCGCGCGTACGCCCTTTGGGCAGCGGATCGCCCACGGCTTGTTGGTGATGTCCATCGCGTCGGGCTTGGCCGCGCAAACGGGCTTTATTGAAGGCACGGTCATTGCCTTCCGCGAGATTAAGGACTGGAAGTTCGCCAAGCCGGTTTATATCGGCGACACGATCCACGTCGAGCTTACCGTCACCGAAACCAAATTGTTGCGCCGTTTGGGCGGTGGCGCGGTGACGTTTCGGTTGGAAGTCAAGAATCAACACGGCGACACGGTCATGAAAGGGACTTGGGTGGTTTTGATTGCTTCTCGCGGGGAATAGTCTCTTGAGATGTATACGTGATGGTTTTCGGAGGTAGGCCTTGAGCCCGAAGAAGCCTTACCCGTTCGGCCTCGAGCCGGACGACGAGAATACGAAAAAGGACGACGAAAGCCTGCCCTCGCTCGACGACGTCTTGCCGAGCCAGGCGATCCCGGCTGCGACCGATTGGGTCGACGCGGCCATACCTTCGGCTTCGGACGAGCGCTCGCGGGAGGAGCCGCGCGCGCCGCGCCAACCGCGCGCCGCGGACAGCGAGCCCGAGACCAAACCCGTGGCTCGGTCGCGCGCAGCCGAGCCCGCAACCGAGCCGGTCTCGCGTCGAGCCGCGCGCGAGCAAGGCACGACCCCGGGTGGCTCCGGCGATAGGCCCGCAGGGACTGCGTCCGACGAAGACACGCGGCACCGGGCCCGGGTCGTAGCGCGGCCTTGGCCTCCTCCCCCGCCGTCCGCGGGCTCGGCTCGCATCCGGCCTCCCGAGCAGTTAGACGAGCACGGGTTTCCGGTGCGGCGCTCCGAGAGCGGGCGCAGCCTCCGGCGCAAGACAGGCCCCTCATCCCGAAGCCGCAGCCGTCGTTCGACGTCGCCCTCGAGTCCCCCGTCGCGGCGCGCTCGAGCTTCGCGTGGGCCCTCTACGCCCGTGCCGCCGCCCCCACCGCCGCGCAAGCGGGGCTCGCGGTGGGGCTGCTTGCTCAAGCTCCTCCTGCTGCTTTTGGCTTTGGTGGCTTTGCTCGTCTTGGGGATCGCGGGCTGGGCCGCGTATGAGTATGCCCGCACTTTGCGCACGCTGCCCCCGGTCGACGAGTTGCGCGCGCACGCGTCGCAATTCGAGACCACCCGGATCTTGGACCGCGAAGGCCACGTCCTTTATGAGATTTTAGACCCCAGTGCGGGCAAGCGACGCTATCGGCCTTTGAACGAAATCTCGCCCTATTTGGTCGCCGCGACCATCGCGACCGAAGACAAAAATTTCTACAGCCACCCGGGCTTTGACCCCATCGCGATCGTGCGCGCGATGTGGCAGAACTACCGGGCGCAAGAGATTGTCTCCGGGGCTTCGACCATTACCCAACAGCTCGCCCGGGCCTTGCTCTTCAAGCCCGAGGAGCGAACCGCGCGCACGTACGAACGGAAATTACGCGAGATCATCCTTGCGGCCGAGATTACGCGCAAATACTCCAAGGATGAAATCCTGGAGCTGTACCTCAACGAGGTCTATTACGGCAATTTGGCGTATGGGGTGGAGGCCGCGGCCGAGACGTACTTCCATACCACCGCGGATAAACTCACCCTGGCCCAGGCCGCGTTTTTGGCCGGCCTGCCCCAAGCGCCTGCTGTGTACGACGTATACACCCATCGCGAGGCCGCGCTGGCCCGGGCTCGGCAGGTGTTAGAGCTCATGGCCCAGGTGAGCCAAGAGCAGGGCTGCATCTACGTGGGCAACAGCGAGGAGCGCATTTGCGTGACCGAGGACGACGTGGCCAAGGCCATGGCCGAGCTCGAGGCCTATGAGTTCCCACGGCCTACGTTCCCGATGCGTTTTCCGCACTGGGTGCTGTATGTCAAGCAGCTTTTGGAAAACTGGTTCGGGCCGCAAGCCTTGTACCGCTCGGGCTTTACGGTCTACACCACCCTGGACCCCGTGATTCAAAACGCGGCGCAGCAAATCGCGCGGGAACAGGTGGACCGCCTGGCCGAAGCGCACCACGTGACCAACGCGGCCGTGGTTGTCATGCGCCCGTCCACGGGCGAAATTCTGGCCATGGTGGGCTCGGTGGACTTCTTCAACGAGGCCATCGCGGGCCAAATCAACATGGCCCTGGTGCCCCGACAGCCAGGCTCAACCATGAAGCCGTTCACCTACACCGCGGCCTTTGAAAAAGGCTGGACGCCTGCGACGTTGATCTGGGACGTTCCTTCCGAATTCCCGCCCTCGGGGGACCCGAACGACCCACGGCCCCCTTATAAGCCGGTCAACTACGATGGCCGTTTCCACGGCCCGGTGACAGTGCGTTACGCGCTCGCGAACTCTTACAATGTCCCGGCAGTCAAGGCGCTGGCCTTCGTGGGCATTTACGACGATCCCAACACCCCGCAAGAAGATGGTTTGCTCGCGTTTGTGCGCCGCTTGGGGATCACCACCCTCAACCGGCCCGATTATGGGCTGTCGTTGACCCTGGGTGGAGGCGAGGTTTCGCTTTTGGAGATGACGGCCGCGTACGCCGTGTATGCGAACCAAGGGCGCCGCGTACCGCCCGCGGCTATCTTGCGCATTGAAGACGGTCGGGGCAATGTGGTGTACGAGTACCAGCCCCCCGAGGGCGAGCAAGTCATCCGGGTCGAGCACGCGTATTTGATCACGGATATTCTCTCGGACAACCGCGCCCGCACGCCCGCATTTGGCCCCAACTCGCCCCTCAAGTTGCCCTTCCCCGCGGCCGCCAAGACGGGCACGACCAACGACTTTCGCGACAACTGGACGTTGGGGTACAACCCGGACGTGGTCGTGGGCGTATGGGTTGGCAACGCGGACAACAGCCCGATGGTCAATACCAGCGGCCTCACGGGCGCCGCGCCGATTTGGAACCGGGTTATGCAGTTCGCGGTGGAGCGCTTGACGGGCAACAACCCAACGCCCTTCTCCCGACCGCCGACCATTGACGAAGCCATCATCTGCGCGATTTCGGGCACTCGTCCCTCGCCCTGGTGCCCAGAGACCCGGGTGGAGATCTTCGCCCCCGATCAACCGCCCCTACCCGCGAGCGAGGACCTGTGGCAAAAGGTGGACATCGACACATGGGCGCAGCTATTCCCGTCGCCCGAGTGCGAATGGGACTTTGTCGAGAACGTGATGACCATCAAGGTGAACGACCCCTGGGCGCGCAAGTGGCTGCGGGAGAATCCCCAGGGCCGCGATTGGGCTCGGCGGATGGGCTTCGACCCGCTGATTTTCTACCCTGACCGCGCGTGCCGCAAGGACGACCCGCGGCCCCATGTGGCGTTCTTCTATCCCACGGACGGGATGACCCTCACGCAGCCTATCGTCGAGATTCAAGCCGTGGCCTACGCAGACCAATATTTCCGCCGCGTGCGCCTGGTGTGGTCAGCTCCGGACGACCAACAGGGCACGTTGCTGAATCAGAAAGAGCCCATTCCCGAACCCACGGTGATTTATACGTGGAATTTGTTGGAGACGTGGGATTGGGAAACCTTGCCGGACCAGATTACGCTGACCTTGTTTATGGAAGGCACGGATGACCGGTACGCGCAACGGCGCATCCGGGTGCGCGTGGCTTTGCCCACCCCGACCCCCACGCCCACGCCGACGCCTTCGCCAACCTCGATCCCAACGCCCACGCCCACACCCGCGGCGCCGACGCCTACCCCCACCCCTACCCCGACGCCGAGCCCCTGAGGAGCGCGCGTATGCCCACACCTTGGTGGCGCCCTTTGCCCGTTGAGGACCGCGTGCAAGCGCACTTTCCGGTTTGGACCGTGGTTCAGGTGCGCTATGGGGATTTGGACACGTTGGGGCACGCGAACAACGCGGTATATTTGTCGTACCTCGAGATGGGGCGGGTTGCTTATCTGCGGCAACGTTTGGGTGTGGCGCATCCTCGCGGGTTTGCGTTTGTCGTAGCCCGGGTTGAGATCGATTATTTGCGCCCGGCGCATTTAGGGGATCTGCTCGTGGTAGCGCTCAAACCGGTGCACATTGGCCGCAGCTCTTTCACGTTTGGGTATTGCCTCATCCACGGCCAAGAAGGGCATACCGTCGCCCAGGCGCGCAGCGTGCAGGTGTATTGGGATGCGGCGCAAGGTCGCGCGCATCCCCTGCCCGAAACCTGGCGGTCGGCGTTGACGCAAGACATGGCCCAGTTCGGCGAAGACCTCACCTGCCCCGCGCGGAACGCCGAGGCCTGAACCGAACGTGCTTGGGGCGCGGTGACGGCGCAGGAGATGGGGATGAACACACGACGGGCATTTGCATGGCGGCGGGTTTGGCTGTTGAGTTTGCTCATGCTCACCACGTGGGCCTGCAGCAGCGCGTATTGCGTGTGGACCTACCAGGGCTTGCAGTACTTGATGCCAACACCAACTTCGACCCCAACAGCCACGCCTACGCCAACCGCGACCCCGACACCCACGTCCACTCCAACCCCGACCGCGACGCCGAGCCCGACCCCAACCCCTACGCCGAACCGATATCAGGCCCTGCGCGCGCGAACCCCGACGCCCAACCATCCCATCGCGCGCGTTCGGCTCACGTTGGCCGATCTGCCCCCGGGGTATATCCATTTGCCTGAGGATATGCAATTCGACTGGCAGGAATTGGCGGACTTTCTACGCCCCGAAGCCATGGTGGACTTCGCTTTTATGAATTCGATCCAAGGCGTTGTGATCATGGGTGTTTCCCTTTGGCTTCCGCCGGAGTCGGCCTCGGCGTTCAAGTATGCCCTGCTGGTTACCCCGGAAGACCTGGTGACGTTTCAGCGTGAGGCTATGCAAGAGGGCGGGACGCAACTTCTGGACTTCCAATACCAAACCCTTGACCTGGGCGAAGCAGGCTTGTTGGTTCAAGGCGCTTTTCAGTTGCCAGACGAAAACACCCCGGTGCATTTTGAGGTCTTCTATTTGGTGCGCGGCCAGATAGGAATCATCATCACTGTGTATTACCTGCCCGAGACAAAACCGGATACCCGGGCATGGGCTCAACTTTTGGATGAACGCGCACAGCAAACCATGCAACGGATGAACGAATTGAACGGGTTCGTTCCCGAGCCCTCAAGCCCGATCCCGTCAGGGCTTGGGCTTCGGCAGGCTCAGGGCCCTTGGGGTTGGGCGTTCCTTCCGCGCGCCGCGGTCGCTCGGCTGGCCATCGCACCTTTATTCCCACGGATGTAGCACGGCCTTATGTTCACGTACCAAGCCCATGCGTCGCCGCTGCATCGGGTGAATCCGTCCATCAAGTTGATCACCATGACCGCGGTGGGCCTCGCCGCCACTTTCGTCTACCATCCCTTTGTCCCCGGGTTGCTCGCGTTGGGCTTGTGGCTGACCGCGTGGTGGTTCGGTCGTCTGCCCTTTCGTCTCATGCTTCGTTGGACAGGGTATATGCTCGCGCTGGCCTGGCCCCTGGTCATCTTCACCGCGCTCTACACGGATTTGAGCCGCTATCCCCAGCCGCACATTTATTGGTCTTGGGGCCCCTGGGCTTTGAGCCGTGAGGGATGGGTCGTGGCTTCAGCCGTGGGGTTGCGCATGATCGTGTTCATGAGCGCCTCGCTCTTGTTCATCGCGACCACGTCGCCGACCGACTTCGCGATGAGTCTGGCGCAAAATCTGCACGTGCCGTACCGCTTCGCGTACGGCCTGCTCGTTGCCTACCGGTTCCTGCCCAGCTTGCGCCAGGAGTTTCAGCTTTTGCAGTTGGCGCACCAGGTGCGCGGGGTGGCCGCGCGGCCCGGGCTGCGCGGCCTGGTGGAGCGCTGGCGTCGGTACGCGACGCCTTTGTTGGCCGCATCGTTGCGCAAGGCCGAGCGCACCGCGCTCGCCATGGACGCGAAGGCTTTTGGCGCGTTCCCGGAGCGCACGTATTATCGTCAGCTCCCGATTCGCGGGCGGGATGTGGGTTTCTTGCTCATCTGGCTTGTCTACATCGCGGTGGTGTACGCGCTGGCCGCGCGGTGGCATATGTTGGGTTGGATGTGGGTCCCGGACGCGTGAGAGTTAAGGCGTGGCCGTGGGCACGGGGAGACCGTCGGGATAGTAGGTCGGAAGTTGTTCGGGGTCTTGCCCGTAACGGGCCACCATTTGCCGCACGAAGAGCGAATAAAAGCCTTCATGCTTGAGGATGGGCGTGGGGTCTGACAGCCAAAAGCCGCGAGCGAACCCCGAAGCTTCCCATTGGGCGAGGAAGACAGGGTCCCGGCTGACAATGTGGATGGGGGTGCTGTAGCCGTGTCGCCGGGCCGAGATGGCCGGTGGTTGGTGATCGCCGACCAGGATGAAGATCGCGTCTTCGCGGGGCCAGTTGAGGATGAAGTCCGCGAGCAGGTCCAGGTTATAGGCGAGCGCGTCCAAATAATCGTGAATCGCCTCTTGATACGCGACCTTCTTCGGTGGTTTGGGCGGCTGGGGCAGGGAGGGATCGTTGAGCGCGCGCCAATCTTCCATTCGGGGTGGCAGGGGCGTGAAGGGGTAGTGGGTGTTTTGGGTGAGGTAAAAGAGGAAGCGCGGGCGCGCGTCGTCTTCCTGCGCGAACTGATCGAGCAGAAAGCCCAGGGTGTATTGGTCCGGCGGCGATGGACCCCACCCGTAAAGCGGGCCCTGGTAGTTCAAGTCTTGGAAGGTGATCCACTCGTCCGCGCCATAGAAGCGCTCGATGCGAATCGCGATCTCAGGTCCTAATTCGCGGGCAATGGGCACAACCCACAGGTAGCGATACCCTTGGCTTTGAAAATAGCGCCCCAGATTCGGGTAGGGCTCGAATTGAAAGCGTTCTCGCAGTTTCAGATATTGGGGTTGCTCTTTGACCTGCAATCCGAAGAGCAAGGTGGTGTACGACATCCACGAGCCACCGCCCCACACCGGCGCTTCGCTGAGCGCGGTCACGCCGTGCCAGCCGCCGGCCTGCAGGCGGGCTTCGAAGGCCGCCATGAGCTCGCGGTAGCGTTCGCGCAGCGCAGGCGTGCGATACAGAATGCTTCCATAGGACTCGAGCGCGAGGAAAATCACGTCGGGCTTGTGCGCCAGGGTGTGTGCCTCGTAGTCGTAATACGCCCATGGGTCGAGGTCATCCCAGCGCGCGGTCGCGCTTTGAGACGCTTTGGCGCGGCGGTCATTGAGTTCCCATTTCGCGAACACGCTCTGCGCCACGGCTTGAGGGTCGGCCAGGAGGAACAAATTGCTGCGTTTGAGATAAAAGCCGTTGACCGCGAGCAGCAAAAGCACGCCGAGCCAACGGCGCCGGCCTAAAGCCCTTGCGGCGTCCCACAGCGCGGCCATCCCTCGATAGACGGCAACGAGGCCCAAGAGCACCCCTGCGCCAGCCAGCGCGAGTTGCCACCGCGCGATTTGCAGGCCATCCAGCAAAAAAGAAGCGCCATCTCGCAGAAACGGCCAATCGTTGTACCAGTTGGGCTGGCGGTGGTAGAGCACCACGTCCACGGATTCGTAAATTTGATAGCCGAGGAGCAAGGTGTAAAGCCCGGTCGCGAGGCCCGGACCGAACCGACGCATGCGGCCCCCTAGGGCCAAGATAAGCGCGAGCAGGAACGCCCATTCGATGTGCCAGCGGGCCACGTCGAAGGTCGGGCGGGCGATCAGCCACCAACGCCAGGTCGGGCCCACGCCGTCTGGCCAGCCCGGGAGCCAGCGCCCTTCGGTTTGGTCTAAGATCACAAAGGGCGCGAAGAGCAGTGCGTTGAACACGAGCGCGAGAAACGCGAAGCGCCATGCTGGGGATACATGGCGCGTCAGCCGTATTCGCCAGCGCAACGGGCGAGGTACGGGTAAGCTTAGTCCTCGATGGATGGCCATGGTCCTCTCAATGCTATCCCGTTTGCCTGCTATGGGAGAGTACGCCGGGCCGGACTCGCTCGGTTTTCCGGCCTGGGCCGTGCTCGGTGCGGTCTGGTTCGGGCGAGGTCATGTATACTAAATGACAGGTTCCACCTTTGGGTTCGGAGGTTGGTGTCGCGCATGTTTCGAGCTGTGCTTTTTGACCTCGATGGCACGCTGCGCGAATTTGAACCTGCCCTGCCTCAGGTCTATCGCGAGGTGCTGCAGACGTATCGCATCCGCGTTTCGCCTCAAGCTGAACGCGCGGTGTGGCGTTGGGCCCACGCGTTTTGGGCGGCCTCTGATGAGCTGCGCCAATTGCTGAGCCAATACCGAGGCGAGGATGGCCATCCCACCGAGGCGTTTTGGACGATATACCACGCGCACAAACTGGAGCGGCTGGGCCTGAGCCCGGCTCAGGCTGCCGCGTTGGCCCCCGCGGTGAGCCGGGCGCTCGCGGAGCAGGTGGACCAAGCCGAGGACCGCGCCCTGCCCGACGCGCTGCCTACGCTGCGCCGCCTGCGCGCGATGGGCTATCGCCTGGCCGTGCTGACCAACCGGCGGCACGCGCCTGACCCCGAGTACCTGGCTCGTTTGGGCCTGGCTCCGTGCTTCGACGCGGTTTGGGCCGCGGGTGAGCTACAGGCTTTCAAACCCGATCCGCGAGTATTCCAAGCCGCGGTACGCGCCTGGGGCTTCGAACCGCACGAGGTCGTGTATGTAGGCGATAATTTTTACGCGGACGTGGTCGGTGCCCGGCGAG
>JAADEP010000043.1 GCA_013153335.1 Chloroflexota bacterium | reverse complement strand
ACCTGGCCACTCCCGCCATACGCGTGGGGCGTGTACGCGTCCACGAGCACCTGCGGCCAGTCCGCCTTGGTCGGTCCAACGGCTGCGTACGCGGCCACCCGCGCGGCAAAAGCCTCGGGCGTACCGCGCAGGCGCAGCGCTTTGTAGCCCCGGCCCTCCAACGCCGCAACCCAAGCCACAGGTTCATCGCCGTGCAATTGGGCCAAATCCAACCCGACCTGGGCCATAATGCGGCGGATTTGCTTTGGCCGCGTGTTGACGAAAACGCCAACCCAATACGGCCCGCGTCCGCCCCAGTGGGCGCGGGCCTGAGCGACCAGCGAAGCGGCCGCGTCGGGCGAGATGTAACGCGGGCTCTTGGGGTAAAAGACCAGCCCCAAGAAGTCCGCGCCGGCCCGAGCAGCGGCCAGGGCGTCGGCAAGTCGAGTGATGCCGCAGATTTTGACCTTCGTCACCCCTCACCCCCAGGAAGGGTTTCAGGCGAACACCCGACGTGGCCGGCGCGAACCAACGCGCGCGTCGCGGCCTCAGGGTCTGCCGCGCGCATCAACGCGGTGCCCACCAAGACCGCGTCCGCGCCCGCGCACGCCATGCGGCGCACGTCCTCGGGCGTCGCGACCCCACTCTCGGCCACGCGCACCACGCCAGCCGGCACGCGCGGGAGCAACGTTTCGCTTACGCGCAAGTCCACCTCAAAGGTGTGCAAATTGCGGTTGTTCACCCCCAGGACATCGGCCCCCGCGGCAAGGGCGCGTTCAAGCTCGGCCTCGGTGTGCACCTCGACCAACGTGCCTAAACCGAGCTCGCGACTCAGCGCAAGCAAGTCGCGAAGCCGGGCGTCATCCAAAAGCGCCACGATCAGCAGGACCGCATCCGCGCCCGCCGCGCGGGCCTCGTAAACCTGGTAGGGGTCCAGAAGGAAATCTTTCCGCAACACCGGAAGGGACACCGCAGCCCGCACGGCCTGAAGGTGGGCCAGGTCGCCGTGGAAGAAAGTTGGGTCAGTAAGCACGCTGATGGCCGCGGCCCCCGCGCGCGCGTAACGCTGCGCTTGCGCACCCGGGTTCAACTGCGCGTGAATTACCCCCGCGCTCGGAGACGCGGCCTTGACCTCCGCGATGACCTGGACGCCTGGCTTCGTGAGCGCCGCGCGCCAATCGCGCGGTCGGGGTGCGGCCTCGGCCCGCCGGCGCATCTCAGCCAACGGAACCCGCGCTCGCGCTTGCTGAACCTCTTCCACCTTGACCTGAGCGATTTGGGCCAAAATATCCGGCAAACTCGCGGGGAGAGCCATGGGGCCATCCTCAACGGTGAGATAGGTGGCAGAAATGGGCCCTCGTTAGCGCACAATCACGCGAAACTCGAAATCCTCCTCGGGCTCACCCGTTTCCCAAGGGCGCTGATATACCAAACGCACGCGGGTTTCCCCCGGCGTAACTGCGCGGAAGCGCAAAATCAGCGTGCCGCCGGCCCCAAGGCGTTGCGCTTCGGGCGTGAAGCCCGGCTCCGCGACGAGTACGACCGGACCGGGCGCGCCTTCTTTGACCAGCCAGGTATACCCGGTGGTTGGGTTCGCGGGCAAATGGACCTCGAGCACCTGCCCGACCTGGAGCGAGATTTCCGATTGATCGTCATCCGGTCCCAAAACCAAGGCCGGAGGCGTGTTGTCCGTCGTGCATCCCCCAGCCCACGATAGGCCCAACAAAGCCAAAACCAACCAAACCCAACGCATGGCGTAGCCTCCCGTGAAGTTCGCGAAACGATTGTACCAAACCCCCCGGGCGAACCTCACCGAGGGAGGGCGCTCGTCCAACTGGGTTACTTCTCCAGGCCAAGGGACGTTCACGCTTTGTGGGGCATGCCGGCATATCCATAAGGATGCGCCCGATGCCAAGCCCAGGCACTGGCGATGATGTCCTCGAGCGCGGGGAAGCGGGGGCGCCAACCCAGCTCGCGTTGGGCTCGCTCCGACGACGCGACCAAACGCGGCGGGTCCCCGGGGCGGCGCGGGGCTTCGACCGCGGGGATCGGATGGCCGGTCACCCGGCGCGCGGTTTCGATAACTTCCTTCACCGAATAGCCCCGACCATTGCCCAGGTTGTATACCAAACGAGCGCGGTCCTCCAACGCGTCCATCGCGAGCAGGTGCGCTTCAACCAAGTCCAACACGTGGATGTAGTCGCGGATGGCCGTCCCATCGGGCGTGGGGTAATCGGTACCGAAGATCGCGATGTGCGGTCGTTGGCCTAACGCCACCTGCAACACCAGGGGGATCAAGTGGCTCTCGTCCGGATGGTCTTCGCCCCGGATGGCTGAAGCCCCGGCGGCATTGAAATACCGCAGCGCGGCGTATCGCAGCCCGTGCACGCGTTGATACCATTGCAGCATCTGTTCGACCATGTACTTGGTCTGGCCATACACATTGGTCGGCTCGATAGGGTCCTCTTCGCGCAAAGGGGTATCCTTCCAGCGATACACCGCCGCGGTGGAGGAAAACACCAGCGCGTTCACTCCAGCTGCGACCATGGCCTCGAGCAAATGGATAGTATTGGCCACATTGTTGCGAAAATATTTCCCAGGCTCGCGCATGCTCTCGCCAGCCTGGATAAACGCGGCGAAGTGGAAGACGACGTCGTAAGGCCGAGCGCGCAGTGCGGCATATAGCCGTTCCGCATCGGCCAAATCGCCGTGGATAAAATCAGCCGCTTCGGGCACGGCTTCGCGGTGGCCGGTGACCAAAGAATCGTATACCGTGACCTCGTACCCGGCCGCGAGCAAGCGCTCGGCCATGATGGACCCTATGTAGCCCGCCCCGCCGGTCAAGAAAACCCGTCGCATCGTTCCTCCGCCTTGAAGGCGTCTAGGCTTCTGCCCCTGCCCGAGGGCCGATGATGTTCGTCAATTGCCCGATGCGCTCGATGGTCAGGGTAATCCGATCGCCGGGCCGAAGCCAATGATCCGTCTCCATGCCGCTACAGCCGGGCAACGTCCCCGTGGCCATCACCTCCCCGGGCAGGACCTGCTCGCCTAAGGACGCGTACGCCACAGCTTCACCCAGCGAAAATTGCATGCCTCGACTGTGGCCGGTCCCCCAAAGCTCGCCGTTGACCTCGACCCGAGCGGCCAGGTCCTCAATCAAGGGGAGCACTTCATCCGCGGTCACGACCTCGGCGCCCAAGCCGTTGGCGAAGTTCTTGGCTTTGACCGGTCCAAAACCGCTGGTCATCTCCGCGTACTGCACATCGCGTGCACTGAAGTCGTTGACCACCAAAAAGCCCCCGATTGCGGCCTCAGCTTCTTTGGGCGAAGCGTCTCGCAGCGGCTGCGCGATGACAAAGCCGATCTCCAACTCATAGTCCAACGCTTGGGTGTACGACGGCCAAGGGATGGTCTCGCCTTCGGTGTAGACGTTGATATGGCTGCCCATGTAGTAGATGGGCTTCTCATACCAAATTGGTTTGGGGCGTAGCGCCTTGGGCGGCTTGCCCGTCAAGCGCTCCATCCACTGCACCATGGGCCATTTCTTGGGGAAGAAACGTCGCACCATCCCTTTGGCAGCTTGGATGAAATGTTCTTCGTACAGCATGAAGTCACGGAACGAGAGGGGCTGAAAAGGCAGGCGCGGGGTTGGGTCAAAGCTCTCGCCGAACAGCAGACCTTCCTGCGCGACTTTTTCAAGCAGCGCGTGGGCCTCGTCTTGGGCTTTTTCGCGCAGCATGAGGAACGCGAGCACGTCGCGCGCCGCGCCTTGCGCCAACGTGGGCGCGCGGTCGGCCCAACGGAGCTGATCCAGTGCCACGACTAGCGGGATCCATTGTCCTTCCCACGCGACCGCGACCGAAAAGCCTTCATAAGGCGACCGGAGCCGTACGCGTCGTAACCGCATCGTGTCCTCCTAAACGCCGGGTGCGTGGGGGAAATGATAACATGATTCGGTCGGGCCTTGGCCGTATGGATGCGCACACCCCAGCCACGCGTAGGACGAAGCGCTGTCTTGAGGCGCGGAACGGCCATTCCCCATGTAGAACGGGTATAATCCAGGCAGGAGTGTCCATGACCGTGACCGAAGCCACTTCATCTGAGTATGCATGGGAAGACGTAGCCCGCTTTTTGTGGCGCCATGCGGGGTGGTTGCCGACCCTGGGCCCGACTGTGGTCGCGACGCCGCTCCTGTGGATTTACGCGGCCCTGGGTGGACATCCGGTGTGGTGGCTGTTTGGCGCAGTGTTGGCCCCAGGCGCGGTTTGGCCTTTGGCCAGCCTGGTTTTTGGCTTGGGGATGGCCGATACGCGGTACCTGCGGCGGGGGCTGGGCCTGCTGCTCGCGGCGTGGGCGCTGTTCGGGTTCGCCGGGCTGGTCGCGGGCTGGTGGGCCCAACGCGCCGGTCGGGCAGTCGAAGCGTGGGAATCCCTGAGCCAACCCGCCCTGCCGGTGCTCATCGCCACGTTCCTGGCTGGGGTATGGGCCGCGGGCTTGCTCCCTAGCCGGCGGGAAGAAGCCCTCTTCCTGCCCGGGGTATTGCTCACATGGACGCTGTGGCGTCCGATGTTCTTCGCGGGCGCGTTGTTCGCCGCGGGGCATTCGCAAGCCGCGGGCACGGCTTGGCTCAGCGCGGTGACGCACCTGGTTTGGGCCATGAGCGCGTGGGCCGGCATGCTCTTGCTCCGCGGTTGGACGCCGGTGCGGTATCGCGGATATGGGGCGCTGTTGCTTCTCGTCGTGCTTAGCATGGTTACTTTTGCCGCTTACCTGGCCGCCGCGACGCCTTCGGCGCCCGCGCGCGCGGGGCTTCCCCCGGCCTTGCCGACCTTGACGCCCCAACCCACGTCAAGCGCAACCATCGCCTCCCCCGCTGAGCCAACATCCACGCCCACCGCCAGCCCAACCCCGAGCCCGCGCCCCACACCAACGCCCATCCCGCCGACGCGAACTCCGACACCAAGCCCGAGTCTTACGCCTACACCGCCCGCGCGGGTCGACGCGGTGGTCGTTCCCCCGCCGCGCTATCGGGGCATCTATCTGCGCGAAGGGCCCGGATTTCAATACCAGCGCCTGCGTGGCTTGATGGAAGGCACGCGCGTCGAAATTCTTACGGAGGAAGAACCCGTCGAAGCTGACGGATATTGGTGGGTCTGGGTACTGGCCTATCCCCCTGAGGATGAGCCGATCTACGGTTGGGTCCTGGCCCACTTGGTGGCCACTGTGACCCCGACATCCACCCTCAGCCCTTAATAAGTCGAGCGTCTAAGGAGGAAGACCGATGACGAACACACGGATTCGTTTTGGAACCGACGGCTGGCGCGGCATGATTGCCGATGATTACACCTTTGCGAACGTACGCCGAGCGGCCCAGGGGTTCGCGCGTTATCTGCTGGAGCGCGGGCATAAGGATGAATGGGTCGTGGTGGGGTATGACAAGCGTTTTCACTCGGAAAACTTCGCGGCAGCCGTGGCCGAAGTTTTGGCGGGGAATGGTTTGCGCGTGTATCTGACGCAAGAAGCCACGCCTACCCCCGTGATTTCGTACTCGGTCGTGGATCGGGGTGCGGTCGGCGCGGTGAACATCACCGCGTCGCACAATCCGCCCACCGACAACGGCTTCAAGGTTCGCGATGAACACGGCGGCGCGCTGCCCCCTGAGGCGCTACGTGAGGTTGAAGCCTTCATCCCTGAGGATGCGCACGCGGTGCAGCGTATTCCTCTGCAAGAAGCGCAAGATCAGGGCCGCGTGGTGATCTTCGACCCCAAGCCGGCCTACATCCGGCATTTGCAGGAAGACCTCATTGATCTGGAGCCCATCCGGCAGGCGGGCATCAAAGTGCTGGTCGATCCCATGTGGGGCAATGGCGCGGGTTGGTTCCCGCGACTTTTGCACGGCGGCAAAACCGTGGTGGAAGAAATCCACAACGTGCGTAACCCCATCTTCCCCGACATGAAGCGGCCAGAGCCCATCCCGCCGAACGTCAATGTGGGGTTGGCCGAAACCGTGCGCCGCGGCGCGGACGTGCTGATCATCAACGACGGCGATGCAGACCGGGTAGGGCTGGGCGATGAGCAAGGCCGCTTTATCGACCAGCTGAAGGTTTTCGGCCTGCTCGCGTACTATTTCCTGGAACTGCGGGGTGAGCGCGGTCCGATCGTCAAGACCATCTCGACGACCGCGCTGATCAACAAAATGGGTGAGATGTACGGCGTCCCGGTCTACGAAACGGGCGTGGGCTTCAAATACGTTGCTCCGAAAATGCTTGAAGTGAACGCCCTGTTGGGGGGCGAAGAATCGGGTGGGTATGCGTTTCGGGGCCATGTCCCCGAGCGCGACGGGATTCTGGCCGGGCTTTACCTCCTGGACATGATGGTGCGCTTGAACAAAAAGCCGTCCGAGCTCGTGCAGCTGCTCTTTGAGAAGGTTGGGCCAACGTACTACAAACGCATTGATGTGCCCTTCCAAGGCGACCGCGAAGCTGTGGAAGCGCGCGTGCGCGCCGCACGCCCCGAGACCATCGGCGGGCTTCGCGTCGTAGGGGTGCGCACGATCGACGGCTATCAGTTCTTGCTTGAGGATGGGGGATGGCTCTTGATCCGGTTCTCGGGCACCGAGCCCTTGCTCCGGGTGTATTGTGAGACCACCGACCCCAGCCGCCTGGACGCGATTTTGGCCGATGGCTTGCGTTTGGCCGGGGTCGAGTGGCCATCCTCAAAACAGAATTAGCACACAATCGACGAAGAAATGAGGGGGTTGCGATGAGCACATATGCGGTCATTATGGCCGGTGGGGGCGGGACCCGACTCTGGCCCCTTTCGCGGCGCCAACATCCAAAACATCTGTTGCCTTTGTTGGAAGACACCAGCCTCTACCAAGCCACCGTGGCTCGCCTTTCGGGCTTGTTCCCGCCCGAACGCATGCTCGTGGTCACGACGGTCGATCAAGTGGATGCGCTTCGGGAGCAAACGCCCCAAATCCCACTGAGCCATTTTCTTTTGGAGCCCGAGCCCAAGGGTACGGCCGCGGTGGTTGGCTTGGCGGCCGCTCGGCTTTACGCGGAAGCGCCCGACGCGCGCATGGCCGTTTTCCCGGCCGACCACTACATCCGCCACGTGGATCGCTTCCTCTCGGTCGTGCAGGCCGCACTCACGTGGGCGGCCCGAGACTATCTCGTCGCGTTGGGCATTGAGCCAACCTACCCCGCGACCGGCTATGGCTACATTCAGCAAGGCGAACGCTTGGGCGAGGTTGACGGTTGGCCGGTGTACCGCATCCGCCGTTTTAAGGAGAAGCCCTCACGCGAGCAAGCCGAACGTATGCTGGCCGAAGGCGGGTACACGTGGAATTCGGGCATGTTCTTCTGGCGTGTGGCCCGCATTTGGGAGGAATTCCGGCGCCAAATGCCCGAGCATTGGCGCGTGTTCGAGGCGCTACGTGAGGCTTGGGGCACGCCCCAATGGGACGAGCGCTTGGCTGCGTTATGGCCGACTTTGACCGTGCAGACCATTGACTACGGCATTATGGAAGGTGCGCGCGACGCGGCCGTAATCCCGGCCCGCGGGCTGGGCTGGAGTGACGTAGGCTCGTGGGACGCGGTGTGGGAACTTCTGCCCAAAGACGAGGAGGAAAACGCGGCCTACCGGGCGTGGGTCTTGCCCATCGACAGTCGTCGGAACCTGGCCTATAGCACGCGTGAGCGTCTGGTGGTGTTTTTAGGCGTGGAAGACATCCTCGTGGTCGAGACCGACGACGCGCTGCTGGTCCTTCCACGAGGCCAAAGTCAACGGGTGCGCGAGGTGGTCCAGCGCCTGCGGGAGAAAGGGCTCACGGAGTATCTGTAACGATCGCGAGGGGCGCGATGCGATCCGAAAAAACGGACGAAAGCTTGGCAAGCATGCTGTTTGGCCCAGCTCGCGCGCATTTTTGGGTGGGGCTTTTGGGCGTGCTAACTGGGTTGGCCCTGGGCGGGGTGCTGTACTTTTTGTTGCGTCCCGAGCGGGAGATGCCCATTGTCTTAGAACCGCCGCCGACCCCGCAAGGCATCGTGGTGCAAATCGAAGGGGCGGTGCGCACCCCCGGCGTGTATACCTTTCCCCGAGGGAGCCGCGTATACCAAGCCATCGAAGCAGCCGGGGGCGCGCTCCCCGAGGCCGACTTAAGCCGACTTAACCTAAGCCGGCCACTTCAAGACGGCGAGCGCCTGTGGGTACCCTTCCGCGGGGAGCCCGTCACCCCGACGCCGGTAGCTGCGCCCCTCTCTGCCATGGGGGCGCCGGTTCAGGTGAACATCAACACCGCGAGCGTGGACGAACTGGCCGAATTGCCGGGCATCGGTCCCAGCCTGGCCGCGCGGATTGTGGAGTACCGAGAAACCCACGGCCCCTTCCGCACCTTAGAAGAGCTGCTGAACGTCAAAGGCATTGGCCCGGTCAAACTTGAACAAATCCGCCCCTACCTCACCGTCGGCCCCGCCGACGATGGGCCTTAGGGACAATCACGCTACCCCTCACCTGGGTATGGTCGCGTGTTGGGCGTGACAAAGGGCGACGGCCAGGGCGTCGGCCGCGTCGTCGGGCCGGGGGATCTCGGGCAGGCCCAAGAGGAGCTGGACCATGCGCTGCATTTGGGCTTTGCGCGCGGCCCCATACCCGGTCAGCGCGGTCTTGACTTGCGTCGGCGTGTATTCGGCCACGGGAACCTGAAATTGCGCCAAGGTCAGCAGGACCACCCCACGCGCTTGCCCAACGCTCATAACGCTGCGCAGATTGCGCTGGACAAACAAACGCTCAACCGCGGCAGCCTCGGGTTGATAGGTTTCGAGCAACGCGCGCATGCCTTGATACAGATGCAACAAGCGTTGCGGCAACGGCTCCTTGGCCGCGGTGCGAATCACGCCATACGTGATGACCCGAAACCCACCCCGGGGATGGGGCTCGACCACGCCGTAACCCGTGAGCGCCAGCCCGGGATCCAAGCCCAAAATGCGCATGTCAGGCGGTCATCTTTTCGTATTCCGCGACAGCCTCGTCCGAGATATCCAGGTTGGCGTATACCTCTTGCACGTCGTCCAGGTCTTCTAAGGCCTCAATCACCTTGAGCACCTGGGCCGCTTGCTCAGGCGGCAGGCTGATCTTCTGCAAGGGGATCATCTTGATGCCCGCCTCTTGAACCTGGACCCCAGCCGCGCGGAGACGATCGCCAATGGCCTTGAACGCCTCGACGGGCGCGAAGATCTCGATCTGATACTCGTCAAAGGCCACGTCTTCCGCCCCCGCGTCAATGGCCAAATCCAAAATCTCGTCTGGGTCGTTGCCCTCGGCCGGGATGGAGAAGTAGGCCATGCGCCGGAACTGCCACGCGACCGAGCCGCTCTCCCCCAAGCTGCCCCCGTGTTTGTTCAGCATGTGCCGGATCTCGGACAGCGCGCGGTTTCGGTTGTCGGTTACGCAGTAGATCATCATCGCAATGCCGTGCGGCGCGTAACCTTCGTAGAAGATCTCCTCCAGCTGTCCGCCCCCGCGCAGCTCGCCCGTCCCGCGCTTGATCGCGTTGATGATCTTGTCCTTGGGCATGTTGTTGGCTTTCGCGCGCTCAATGGCCATCCGCAACCGAGGATTGGTGTCCGGGTCCCCGCCTCCTTCGCGCGCGGCAATGATGATCTCCCGGGCCAGACGCGTGAAAAGTCGGCCGCGCTTCGCGTCCATCGCGGACTTCTTGCGCTGAATGTTCTTCCACTTCGAGTGACCTGCCATGGTCATCGCTCCTCAAGCATTGTTCTTTTTCCATTATACCAAGCCCAACGCCTCCCAAGGACCGCTCGCGCCGCGCAGGGCTCCATCCCCTAAAAGCCGCGCGCCTGGAACCTGCTGCTGTGAGACCACCCGCAGCCTAAGCAGACGGTCCTGAGGGGTGCGCGCAAACGTTGTAGAAACCGTCAAGCGGCGCGGGGGAGGCGAGGGGGCTGTCGCCGTTGAGCCAGCCCAACGCGACGGGCGGGTTTCGCCGCCCGCGGCCATGGCGCGCTCGCGTGCCGCAGGCGCCGCGGGTGGGAAGCCCGCGGCTAGTTTGCATAAAATTGCGTGCGAGCTGGCTAGCCCAGCGCGGACGTGCGTCGTGAATTTGTAGCGGGCGGGTTCAGCCGCCCGCGGCATGGGCGTGCTCGCGTCCGCCGCGGGTGTCGCGGGGTCGCCGAGGGCTGGAAGCCCGCGGCTAGCATCACATGGTGCGCGAAC
>JAADEP010000033.1 GCA_013153335.1 Chloroflexota bacterium | reverse complement strand
GACCTCCTGCAAGACCCGCTTATACGCGAGAAACTGCCAGTGAGACGCGCCTGCAATGGCTGTGACCCCGCGATACCGAATCCGCAGCAAGCGCAAATTCGCGTAGTCCTTCCGCACTTGCGCTTCATCTTGGCCTAACCCCACGTTGAAGTCGCGGAACGCTTCCCACGAGACAAAGGGCCCCCACTCGGTTTGGGCCTCAGGTTCGCTTTCCGCCCAGGCCTGGGTTGCGGTCCACAGCTCGGGCGCGGCCGCGAAGGGCCGGGCCGTAACCATGCCGACGCGGGGGTAGGTGGTCAAAATCCGCAAGCTGGCCGACAGCCAGCCGGGATGAAACAAAACGTCGCCGTCCGCATATGCAATGATCTCGCCCGGTGCGGCTTGAAACGCGATGTTCCACGCGCCCACGACGCCCAGGTTCCGACGGCTGTGGAGCAGGTAGTGGATGAGACCGGCTTCTTGGGCTTCGCGCAAATACGCGCGCATTTCTGGGCCGCTGCCGTTGTCAAAGACCAGAACTTCAAACTCGTGCTCGCGTGTGTTCTGCCAAAGGCTGGTTAGCGTCGCGCGGAAGACGTCCAGGCTCTGCGCATAGTAGCCCCGAAGATAAGGCACATACGTGAGCAGCACCACGGTAATGGGCGCGGGCTTGCGCACCGTGGTGAGGCTTTTGGCAGGGTTTTGTCCAACGCGCATGCGAGGGAACCTCCTCGTACGTCTCCTGGGCTACTCTGGGGTTATAGGGAGTGGGCGGGTTGCCAGTTCCAGTTATTGCTTGCCATTATCGTAATGCGTGTAGCCAAACAATAAATCTCTACGCACACAACCACACAACAAAACAACCAACCTACATACCACCCAAACCCCAACCCTTCCCAAATCACTCCTCACCGCTCCCCTTCGCCATCATCCACAACGCCCCTTCCATAATAGGCCAACCACCACCCCGGCTGGGCCAGCCAGGGCCGCTGCCAACGACGCCGCACAATTCGCAACAACACGCGTCGCAGTCCCTTATGCGGCTGTCCAGGCCGCAACAACAGCAGCTCCAGCACCCGCCAACTTTGCATCTTGCGCCAAGGTCGACGCCGCAGCTGGCCGCGCACCAACCAGTGCGTCGCCTCCCATAGGGTGTACATGCGTGCCGGGCCGCCGGCCAGCCGCATGTTCTCGAGCGATTCCTCCTGCTTAAAGTGCGGCCGGGCTTGGGGTAGGTGACCGTAGTGATGCTTCTGGTGAATCAGGGTCCAATCGGGCGTCGCGTCGATCACCCACCAGCCTTGTTTGCGAGCATGGTAGATCATCCAATTATCCCAGCCCGCCCGACCAATAGCGAAGGGAGGCATGGCCTGGATCTGCCCTCGCCGAAACAAAAACGCGTCCATCCCGGTGGGATGCAAACTGTGCGTTCGCGCGCGCGTCCGCCAGGCGTTCCGATCCTCCCGGGCCCAATCTATGGGCGCCACAATGTCCATATCCCAACGCCGCGCGCTCACCAAAACCGGATGCGAAACCCGGTCCAAAGCCTGGAGCACATCCCACGTATCCGGCAGCAAGATGATGTCCGCGTTGAGGAACGCGACCCACGGCGATCGGGCCATCTGTTGCGCCTGGGCGAACATGTCCAAAAGCAGCGGAGTGCCGTAGCGGTTCCGCGCGACGTGAGGCTGATGCCGAAACCCCATGGTGCGCGCGACCTCGGCTACCCCCTCCTCATCCCCGAAAAGGATAACGTCAACCTCGGGTCCCAAGGCCCTCCATGAAGCCAGCGCGTTTTGCTGAATAACCCGAATATGCGGGTCACGAAACGGCTTGGGTGAGGTAAACAACGTCAGCCGCGGCGTCGTAACGCTCGTCCTCATGGCCCGCTCCTCTCCCCGGTTATGCACAGCTCGGCCGCACGCGAACCATTGTAAAACAGCTCGAAAAGCTCATTCCGCCAACACGGCTCCCGCCGATGGAAAAGCAGGTCCACCGCCTCATCGGCCCGATGTTGATAAAGTCGCACCCAGCGAGGCCAACTCGGGAGAAAATGTACCACCGCGACCCGCCCTTCGCGATAAGCTCGGTGATACGGAAACGGCCCCTCTCCCAAAGGGTAAATCTTCACCGGGCCCATCACCTCATTCGCCAAATACGCGGGCCGATCTGCCCACAATAACAGGGCCTCAGCCTCATCCGCCACCAGCGGGATCTCCTCCGGCCAAGCCCGCAGCTCCGCCCACGCCGCAGGTTGGTGCCACGGCTTCGCGGTGTAACCTAACCCATACCCCCGTAGCTCATACAACATTTTCTTGGTCACCCAAACCTGGTGGTACAACATGCCCAACAAAACCAATCCATACCCCAGCCCCAAAGCATACCCCAACCAATGCCGCCAACGCCTGCCTGTGCGGATAATCCACGCGATAACGCCAAAAGGTGCCCACAGCCAACCGTAGACCATCAGCCAGAACAAAGGCGAGGCAACCCGCGGTGTGAAGTCCGGCTCAGGGCGGCGGAACAGGAAGGCCACGTAGAAGAAGGCCAAGTAGGCCAACGCCAAACCCCAGGCCAGCATCACCACCTGCCAAATCCGCCAGTCGCTTTGCGCCTCACGACGCATCCAACCCCGGCGCCCCATCACGACCAGCAACACGAGCAACAGCCCAGCCGTCACCCCGACCCACACCCACGCCAGGTAGGGGAACCGCTTATACCCCTGGGGCATCTCCAGCCAACCCAGCCAAACCACCTCGGGCAACGCTTGGATCAACGCCCATGTCTTCGCGAGCACTTCGCTCTTGGTGGGCCAACCGAAATGCAGCGTATTCCCCCGGATGTGCATGATCACATTCCACACACCATACGCCAGGCCGAAGGGGCCCAGCGCCAGCCCCGCACGCCGCCACCGATCCGGGCCCACCCAGGGCACCAGCACCAACGCGGGCGCGAGGAACAGCCCCGCGTAACGGGTGAGCACGGCTGCGGCCGCGCTCACGCCCGCCAGCCTAAGCCAACCAGGCCAAGCCCGCTGCCAATACATCCACAGGCTGGCCATGGTTAGTGCAATCAGAGTGAAGAACATGGGCTCGGTCATAATGCCGCTGAAATTCCGCGCGACCACAGGCGACGCCGCGAGAAAAGCTGCGGTCAAAGTCCCTACCCAAGGCTGCTGAGGCCACGCCCGACGGCCCAATTCTGCGAGCACAAAGACGAAAACGCCATACACGGCCACGTCGATCCACCGCGCGGCAACGAGCCAATCCACCCGGCAGCACCCCATCACCGCGGCCAAGGCCAAAGGATATAGCGGCGGATAGTGGGCTAGGGGGATGGTCTGCTCTGGATCCTGGCGTACGACCAGGCCCCGACCCGCCAAAACCCCGCGCGCGGCGTCCACATAGGCCACCGAGTCCGTAAACGCCCAAGGCCCCCAGGGCCGCAAGTAATACGTCAAAGCCGCCATCGCGGCGAGAGCCATCCCGAGATGGAGACCTATCCACACCCGGGAGACGACGCGTGCCATGTTGCCTCCTCGCGAAGATGTCCAGCTCGGTTTTACCACACCTGTCACATCTTACCTAGCCTCCGCGCTCGGGCCTTGGGGAGCATGGTAGAATGAAGAACGGCGGGGGATTCAGGTTGCGTCGGAGGCACCGAATGGAAAGCTCGAACCCACGTCCAAATTTCGCCGCAAATCCCGCATATTTTGCTCGAGCTGGCGCGTTTTTCTTTCTGATTTTCACGCTCGCTTTCCCCGCATGCTCGCAACAAGAGGAATTCCCTTCAGCGACCCCAACCGCGGTCCCCAAGGCTGCGCTCGTGGTCGCCGCGCCCTCGCCAACCCCGAGCCCATCGCCCGTAAGCCCAACGCCGCGCGAGACCAACGCATCGGCCCAGCAAACCGGGGGCTCTGAGCCCCTATCTTCACCTACGCCGCAAGGCCTGCAGCTCAAGACTACTGGGAACGTCTATTGCCGCTCCGGGCCAGCGGTGTATTATAAGGCCATTGCGGCCTTTCCCCCAGGGACGACCCTGCCCGTCCTGGGCCGCACCGCCACTGAGAGCAACTACTGGCTGGTGCAGACAGATATGGGCCTGCCTTGTTGGATTTGGGGCAAATACGCGGACCTCACCGGCGGCGATCCAAAAGACCTTCCCGTGATGACCCCACCGCCGCCTCCGCCGGCCGCGTTCATTATTAGCGTGGATCGGGTCGGATCGTGCAATGGTACATGGGGCCTGACCCTCCTGATCCAAAACAAAGGCCTGCTCCCCCTCGAATCCATCGAAGCCACGGTCATGGACCAGGCCAAAACTTTCGAGTATCACTACCCATTGAACCAGAGCCATCGCTTCGTCTGGTGGTACAACTGCGAGCTCAAGGGGCAAAACGAAAGCATCCCACCGGGTGGGCAGGGGATGATCACCATCCCCACGGATAGCCAAAACTTGCAAGGATGGCCTTTGGTCGTCCGCGTGCGCGCCTGCACCGAGAACGAACTCCGGGGCGAATGTTTCGAGCGAACCACCCTGCTCTTCCCCTAAGGATGGCTTTGGGTGCAAGGCGCGCGTGCGCTGGACCGACAGGCCGCTCACTCCGCCCCGCGCCTTCGTTGGGCAAGGTACACCCGCCGCGGTCCCAAGACCCTTATACGAGGATAAACGCCCATGTCCGTCGTGGAGGAGATCAAGCGTCGGCTCGACATTGTGGACGTCATTGGCGAATACGTAGAGCTCAAGCCTACGGGCAAGAACTATATTGGCTTTTGCCCGTTTCACCCCAACACCCGCACCCCCGCGTTTGTGGTCTTCCCCGAAACCCAAACGTGGCACTGCTTTGGCTGCGGCGCGGGGGGCGATGTGTTTACCTTCATCCAGAAAAAGGAAAACCTGTCGTTCCGCGAAGCCCTGCAGCTCCTGGCCCGCCGCGCGGGGGTCCAGCTCACATCGGGCCCGACCGAGCCTGACGAACACCAGACCCTGCGGACGATTCTGGAAACCGCGGCCACGTTCTACCGGCACCATTTGCGCGCCGCATCCGGTCAGGCGGCGTATCGCTATCTCACCCAACGCCGCGGCCTGAAGGACGCTACCCTCGAAGCCTTCGCCCTGGGCTACGCGCCCCGGGGCCCTGAAGCCCTCTGGCAGCACTTACGTGACCAGGGCTTCACCCTCGAGGACGTCGAAGCCGCGGGCCTGGTCGTCCGTCGCGAAGACCGGGTTTACGACCGCTTTCGGCATCGGGTGATGTTCCCCATCCGCGATGAGCGCGGTCGCATCGTCGGCTTCGGCGGGCGGACCCTCGACCCCAACGGCATCCCAAAGTACCTCAACACGCCCCAGACGCCGCTGTTCGACAAGGGCAAGGTACTCTACGGCCTGGACCGCGCGCGTCACGCGATTCGCCAGCGGGATATGGTTGTGCTGGTGGAAGGCTACATGGACGTCATCGGGCTTCACCAAGCCGGCCATGAGTACGCGGTTTCGCCCATGGGCACCGCGCTCACGGAACACCATTTGCGCCTGCTCAAGCGTTACACGCGCAACATCATCCTGGCCCTCGACCCCGACGCGGCCGGGGAACGCGCGATGCTGCGCAGCATCGAGGTCGCGCAGCGAGCCACGGATCAGGTCACCGCGGAGCTCGACGCGCGGGGCACCTTGCGGCACATGCATCAGCTCGACCTCAACCTGCGCGTGGTCACCCTGCCCCCGGGCGTAGACCCCGACGAGCTGGTCTTGCGCGACCCCGCGCGCTGGGAAGCCCTGCTCCAAGAAGCCCAGCCCCTTCTGCTCTTCGTCATGGAGCTCAACGCGCGGCGCGTCAACCTGGCCGACCCGCACGAACGAGGGCACTACGCGTTTGAGATGGCGCGCCTCATCCGCCTGGTGCCCAACCCGGTCGAGCGCGAGGACTACATCCGCCATTTGGCGCGCGTGTTGGGGGTGAGCGAAAGCGCGGTCGCGGCCCTGGTCAAACAAGCCCAGCCCCAACGCCGCCGCCCCCCGCGACGTTCGACAGCCCAGACCTCACAGCCCTTGAGCCTGCCCGAGCAACGGGAACGCACCCTCCTGGCGTTGCTGCTGACCCACCCCGAAGTGGTCGATCGGGTGAATCAAAAGCTGCGCCGTTGTGACCTCGAACCCGTAGGCGTGGACGACTTCCAAAATCCACAACACCAAAGCTTATGGCAGATCTATCAGCAAGCCCTGGAGCAGTATGAATACGACCCCGAGAGCTACATGCGCCAACATCTCGAGCCCGAACTCATGGACCTGTGGCAAAGTCTGGTACAAGAGGCCGAGGCCACCGAGACCGGCGACCGCCTTGAGCGCCGCATTGCCGAAGCCCTCCGCCGTGTTTTGTGGCTGCGCCGCCATCGGTCGCAAGCGCAATTACGGTCCTGGTCGCAGAGCCTGCGCGTAGCTTCCCAGCCAGAAGTACGTGAACAGGCCCGAAGTGCCCTGGAAGAGGCACGCGTGCTGCTCAAGAAGATCACCCGCGCGCTGAGCGGTGATTGCTCCGCACCCCAATCCGGGCCGCCTGCGTAAGCGCGACCGAGCGCGACTCCCGCATTTATCCCGCGAGGGCAATTTGCCCGCTTTAGAAACCCATCCAGCCATGGACAAAGAGCCCCTAGTTGTGTTATACCAGTTCCCACATGGAACGCCTGCTTCTGGCCCAACGGGGCTGGGACAATCTCACGTTGTGGATCGGTTAAAGGACGGCGTGGGGGCCCAACCCTCCCTCGCCTGGAAGGAGGACAAGCGGTATGCCGCGCGCGCTGCCCGATCTGCCCTGGAACGATGACATGGACCAACCGAACCGTACGGATATCGAAGAGATGGAGGCGTTCGAGGCCGATTTGGGGGATACACCCTCCAAGGGTACGGATCCCGTCCATCTGTATTTGCGCGACATCGGCAAGCAGCAGCTCCTGAATGTGGATCAGGAATTTTGGCTGGCCAGCATTATCGAGGCCGAGCGACGGCTGGAAGAGACCGAGAAACAGCTCCGGCGCCCTGGCGCGCGCCGGCTCTTCCTCAAGATGTTCGACCAACTGCTTGAGGCTTGGAAGCAGGTTCAGAAACAAGCCCAAGCTTTCGAGTTAGAAGCGCCCGATCCCCAGGCCCTGGTGCAAGAAGCGCGCATGCTTCAGACCATTCCCCTGGAGCAGCCGGAGCAAATCAAGGCCCGCTCGTATGTGCGCGAGTATTTGCGCCAAGGGCCCTGGGGCAAGGACGACGCGTGGGACGCGTTCGCGCGCGAGGTCTTCACGGTCTTCATCAGCCTCTATGTGATGCCTCCGCCCACCCTCGCGTACATTGCCCAGCGCGTGGAAAAAGCCTTGCAGAAGGCCGAGAAGGCTCCGGCGTCTAAGGCCGAGAGCCCGACCTGGCCCTGGCCTTCGCGCGACCGGCTTCGCCGCGCGCTGCCGCCCGAGGAGGAGGCCCAAGCGCATCGAGCATGGCTCAAGCAGCGGGCCGAGCTCGCCCGCGACGCGCTGGTGCGCGCGAACCTGCGCCTGGTCGTGAGCACGGCCAAACGTTACCTGCACCAGGGCGTCCCTTTGCTCGACCTCATCCAAGAGGGGAACCTGGGCCTTTTGCGCGCGGTGGAGAAATTCGACCCTACCCGGGGCTACAAATTCAGCACCTACGCGACCTGGTGGATCCGCCAGGCCGTCAGCCGCGCGATCGCGGACCAATCCCGGGTGATCCGCATCCCCGTGCACCTGATGGAAGGCTACCAGAAGCTCAACCGCATCCGCCAACGCCTGGTGCAAGAGCTGGGCCGCATGCCAACCGAAGAAGAGCTGGCTGTGGAGGCCGACTTTTTGGACGAGGAAACCGCGCGCAAGATCCGCGAAGCTTGGGCCCAAAACAAACCTCTACCGCCGAAGCTACGCCAACAGCTGCGCCAAGCAGCTGAAAAAGTGCGCCAAATTTTGCGGGTCGCGGAAGAGCCCATCTCGCTGGAAACCCCGGTTGGTACGGAAAAGGAGAGCCAGCTGGCCGATTTCCTCGAGGACCACAGCACGCCCAAACCCAGCGAGTATACGTGGCAGGAGACCATGCGCGAGCAAATCCGCAACGCGCTGGCCGTGCTCTCGGAGCGCGAGCGCGAGGTCATCGAACTGCGCTTTGGGCTGCGCGATGGGCGGGTATACACCCTCGAGGAGGTGGGCCGCAAGTTCAATGTCACACGCGAGCGCATCCGGCAAATCGAGACCCGCGCGCTGCGCAAGCTGCGGCACCCAAGCCGGCTGTATCACCTTCGCGAGATGGACTTCTAACCCGCCAGGAGGGGAGCATGGGGTTCTTCCGCAATCCCTTCCGCCGTGAAGGGGATGACGACGCGTTGCCCCAACCCGTAGAACGACCGCGACGGCCCGCGCTGGCCGGGCCTGAACCGAACGCGACTTCGCCCCCGGCTGCAGCGGCCCACCCGGCCCCAAGCGAGCCCGCGAGCCCAAGCCCGAACCCATCGGTCATCGGGCCCTCGGCCCAGGTGCAGGGCCTGTGGCGGGGGAAGGGCACGCTGCGGGTGGAAGGCGTCTTTCGTGGCGCGATCGTGTTGGATGGCACCCTGGTGATCGCGCGCGGGGGCCAGGTACACGCGGAGGAGCCCTTGCGCGCCCGCCGCATTGTGGTCGAAGGCGTGCTCCGCGGGGATTTGCTCGCGGAGACCCTCGAGATCCGGCGCACGGGGCGGGTGTGGGGAGACGTTATTGTCCAGGCCTTCATTACGCACGAGGGCGCGTTTTTGCGCGGCCAGGTGCGCATGGAAGACCGCGTGGACCTGGGCTTTGAGGAGCCCGAGTCTGCAGCGGCCTCGGACGAAGCTGACGAAACTCCGACGGAAGACGAAACCCCCGAAGCCGGAACCCAGGCCTCGGGGGCAAACCGCTAACCCGTCTCGCGCGATTCCCCTTTGCGGCTATAGCAACTCGATGCGTTCGTCGGCAATGTAGCCGTCGCCCCAATGGGTCTCAACCCAGCGCGCGACCTTGGTCAGGGTGCGGTGCGTGTGGTTGGCATCGTTGCTGATGTGCGCGCACGCGATCAGCGCCTGCCGCGGGTCGTCGAGATAATCCATCTCCGCGACCGAAATGTTGAACTCCCGTTGCAAGCGCTGGATCAAAGGCCGAATCGCGCGGCGCTTGTCCTTGAGCGACGTACTCCAATCCAGGTGCAAGTGCAGCGTAAGCACCCCAATGGGCATGGGACCTCTACCGGTACTCAATCTTCAGGATCTTGACCCGCATCTTGCCCGCGGGGGTGTCGACGTCGACTTCGTCGCCGACCCGGTGGCCCATGAGCGCGGCGCCGAGGGGCGATTCGTGCGAGATGCGACCATTGAGCGGGTCGGCCTCGGTCGGGCCCACGATGTGATACGTCTCGGGCGGGAAGTTGCCCTCCTGGATGGTCACCCACGCGCCCACATCCACCACGTCTCGCGCGGTGTCGGTGTTGTCAATGATGATCGCGTTGCGCAAGATGTACTCGAGCTCCTGGATGCGGCCTTCCACAAAACCCTGCTCTTCTTTGGTCGCGATGTAGTCCGCGTTCTCTGAGAGATCGCCCATTTGAATGGCCGCGCGTAACCGCTCCGCGAGCTCGGCCCGCTTATCGGTTTTGAGGTACTCGAGCTCCTCCCGGAGCTTGCGCGCGCCCTCGGGGGTGAGGTAGAAGGTTTTGCGTTGCGTCATGGCTTCACCTCCAGCCAAAATAGGATAACGTCGCGATACCCAGCTTGGCCTGCCAAGCCGGGTCTGGGCTCATCTGCCCAGGCGAAATGTGCGTTTAAGGCTTGGTCGCGGGGTCGAACAACTTCCGATGTTCTTCGATGGCAAAGCGGTCGGTCATGCCGGCGATGTAGTCGCACACGGCCTGATACAAACCATACTCCTCCACCCGTGCCTGAATGTGCTTCGGCAGCGTCTCCGGTCGTTGCGTATAGGCCTCGAACAGGTCGCGTATGACCCGCTCCGCCTTATACGCCATGCGCAGCACCCGGGGATGGTAGTACATGTTCTCGTACAAAAAAGCCTTGAGCGCGTCGCGCTGGGCTTGAATCTCCGGGCTGTGGGAGACCACATTATACGGCAAACGCTGCAATTCTTCAACCGTCTGAACCCCGGCTTCTTCCAGCTTGCGCGCGGTGGTCTCAATGACGTCCGTCACCAAAAGCCCGACCAGATGCCGGATGATGCGATGCCGGGTAAGCTCGTCCAAAGGCCCGTTGGGCTGCCAGCCGATGCGCGCTCGCATGCGTTCCCACAAGGGTTGGCCGCGCAAGAGCGCGGG
>JAADEP010000185.1 GCA_013153335.1 Chloroflexota bacterium | reverse complement strand
CGGCTTTACCTCCTCTAAGAAACGGCGAAAAGGGGAAGGAGGCTTCCTTTGCTCCCTCCCCACCGGTGTTGGAACGATCACACTCCCGCATTTTCGTTGACAGAGGGATGCTCGCGTGCTATAATTGCCCCTCGCCCTAAGGGGTGTCATGAATGTGTCTTATGTCTGCTGCGGCCGAAGGGGCGAAGCAGTGTTTTGTCGTGTTCCGCGTCGGTGGAACGCTTTGATTGAAGGAGGGACCCGTGCCGACCATCAATCAATTGGTACGCAAGGGACGCAAACCGAAGAAGTATAAGCCCAAGGCGCCGGCTTTGCTCTACATCTATAACTCCCTCAAAGGGAAGCGCATCCGGCTGCCGAAGGGCTCGCCCCAAAAGCGAGGGGTGTGCGTTCGCGTCGGGACGATGACGCCGAAAAAGCCGAATTCCGCGCTGCGCAAGATCGCCCGTGTGCGCCTGACCAACGGTATGGAGGTCACCGCGTATATCCCGGGCGAAGGGCACAACCTGCAGGAACACTCGGTGGTCTTGGTGCGCGGTGGCCGCGTGAAGGACTTGCCCGGTGTGCGCTATAAGATCATCCGAGGCGCCCTGGACGCGGCAGGCGTGGAAAATCGGCAACAGGCGCGCTCGAAATACGGCGCCAAACGGCCCAAGCGACGCTAAAGGTTGCGGACCTATCCTGTGTTGAGGAGCGAAGGCTATGCCACGGCGATATCGGCCTGAACGGCGGGTTATTCCGCCCGACCCGAAATACGGTAGCGTGGAAGTGCAATCGTTTATCAATCGGGTGATGCGCAACGGGAAAAAGAGCGTTGCCGCTCGTCTGGTATACGGTGCCTTCGACATTATCGCGGACAAAACGGGCGAGGACCCGCTGAAGGTCTTTTTGAAGGCCATCAAAAACGTCTCGCCTATTATGGAAGTGCGCCCCCGGCGCGTCGGCGGCGCGACGTATCAAGTTCCGATGGAAGTGCCGCCGCATCGGCAATTTGCCTTGGCCTGCCGGTGGATCATTCACGCGGCGCGCGCCCGCCAAGGGAAGAGCTTCTCGGAAAAGCTGGCCGCGGAACTGATGGACGCGGCCCGCGGGCAGGGCGCGGCCGTCCGCAAGAAGGAAGAAACCCACCGCATGGCCGAGGCGAACCGGGCCTTTGCCCACTTCCGAATTTAACCTCGGTCGGGCCCGGTCGGTTTGCGTAGCAGGTAGGATGGGGCGCGTGCATGAAGTCTCGCGCCCCATCCTCATGTCTTGGTATCACTTTGGGTTGCAGGAAGGGGTAAGGTTATGCCGCGCAAACACCCTATCGAAAAATATCGAAATATCGGCATCATCGCTCATATTGACGCGGGGAAAACCACCACGACCGAGCGCATCTTGTTCTACACCGGTCGCACGCATCGTTTGGGCGAGGTGCACGAAGGCACCACGGTGACCGATTACATGGAGCAAGAGCGCGAGCGGGGTATCACCATTGTCGCGGCCTCGGTTTCGGCTGAATGGAAGGGGTATCAGATCAACATCATCGATACCCCAGGCCATATCGACTTCACAGCCGAGGTTCAGCGATCCTTGCGCGTTTTGGATGGCGGTGTGGTGGTCTTTGACGCGGTCCACGGCGTGGAGCCCCAAAGCGAGACCGTATGGCGACAGGCCGATCGCTACGGCGTGCCGCGGATTTGCTTCATCAACAAAATGGACCGGGTCGGCGCGTCCTATGAGCGGTCCATCCAAAGCATTCGGGAAAAACTCGGCGCGAACCCGGTCGCGGTGCAATTGCCCATCGGTACCGAAGCCGACTTCCGCGGCGTAGTCGATCTGATGACCATGCGCGCCATCGTTTGGGTAGACGACCTGGGCAAAGAGCCCCAAATCGTCGACATCCCCGAAGAGCTGCGCGAGGCGGCCGAGGCCGCGCGAGAGCAGATGGTTGAGCAAATCGTCGAAACCGACGAAGCGCTCATGGAAAAGTACTTCAACGACGAAGAAATCACCGTCGACGACCTCAAAGCCGCGCTGCGTCGGGCGACCATCGCGGGGCAGTTACAACCCGTGTTTTGCGGCAGCGCCTTGAAAAACAAAGGCATTCAACCCCTGCTCGATGGCATCGTCGACTACTTGCCCTCCCCGGTCGACATTCCTCCTGTGCGCGGCATCAACCCCGAGACCGGGGAAGAGGAAATCCGCGAGGCGCGCGACGATGCCCCTCTGGCCGCGCTGGTCTTCAAGATCGTAACCGACCCCTACGCGGGTCGGTTGGCCTACTTCCGCGTGTATTCCGGTACCCTGACCCAGGGCAAGACCGTTTATAACGCGAGCAAAGGCCGCAAAGAGCGCATTGGTCGGCTCATCCGCATGTATGCTGACCGCCGTGAGGACATCGACGAGGTTTACGCCGGCGACATCGCGGCCGTAGTGGGGTTGAAGCACACCTTCACGGGGGATACCCTGTGCGACCCCAAGCATCCCATCGTGCTTGAGAGCATCTCCTTCCCCGAACCCGTGATTTCGGTCGCGATCGAGCCGAAGTCCACCGCGGATCAAGACAAGCTCGCCAAGGCGTTGCAGAAGCTGGCCGAAGAAGACCCGACCTTTCGGGTACGCGTGGACGAAAGCACCGGTCAGACCATCATCTCGGGCATGGGCGAGCTCCACTTAGAAATTTTGGTCGACCGCATGAAGCGCGAGTTCGGCGTGCAAGCCCGCGTGGGGAAGCCGCGTGTGTCCTACCGCGAGACCATTACCCGCCGCGTTCCGAAGGTCGAAGGCAAGTTCATCAAACAGACGGGGGGACGTGGCCAATATGGGCATGTGGTGATCGCGGTCGAGCCCCTCGAGCCGGGCTCCGGCGTTGTGTTCGAAGACAAAATCACCGGCGGCGTTATTCCGCGAGAATACATTCCGGCGGTTGAGAAAGGCATTCGCGAAGCCGCGGACGCCGGAGTTTTGGCTGGTTATCCGGTCACGGACGTCAAGGTGACCCTTTACGATGGCTCTTACCACGAGGTTGACTCGAGCGAGATGGCTTTCAAAATGGCGGGCTCCATGGCCTTCAAAGAAGCCATCCAACAAGGCAAGCCCGTGCTTTTGGAGCCCATCATGAAGGTGGAGGTCACCGTGCCCGAGGAATACCTGGGCGATGTGTTAGGCCAGCTCTCCGCTCGCCGGGCCGATATTCAAGGCATTGAGCCCCGACCGGGCAACGTGCGGGCGATTCGGGCCATGGTGCCTTTGTCCGAAATGTTCGGTTACGCGACCGCGCTGCGGTCAGCAACCCAAGGCCGGGGCATGTTCACCATGGAATTCGACCATTACGAACCCGTCCCCGAGACCTTGGCCGAAGCCATTATCCGCGGGGAGCGATAAGCGACCGGGGCTTGGCTCCCCTCATTTTCAGACGTTGGAGGGCTACAACCATGAAGCAGCGTATTCGCATCCGCCTGCGGGCGTACGACCATCGCATTCTGGATCAGGCTGCGAAGCGCATCGTCGAAGCTGCGGAGCGGGCCGGCGCGCGCGTGGTGGGGCCGGTCCCCTTGCCCACCAAGATCGAGCGCTACACGGTCCGGCGCTCGCCCTTCATTGACAAAGATTCGCACGAGCATTTTGAAATCCGGACCCACAAGCGCCTGATCGACATTTTGGACCCCGATGCGAAGACCATCAACATGTTGATGAACTTGAACTTGCCCGTGGGCGTGGATATTGAAATCAAGCTGTAGTCGTTCGCTTTTTGACAATGGGTCAATAAGCCAAAATCACGACCGCCCGAAGCGGGCGGGACGTCTTCGAATTTAAACGCTATCGCATCGTCGTTTGACACCCGCGCAGGTTTGGGGGCTGGACGACCACGACCTCCGTTCATGGGAAGGGCGGTATCACGCTATCGGTGGGGAGTGAAGCCATGGGGAAATACTACATCTGGACCGCGGGTTGCCAAATGAACACGGCCGACAGCCAACGCGTCGGCGCGGCCCTGGAGCGTTTAGGTTATCGCTGGACGGATCGCGCGGAAGAAGCCGATGTCATCGTCTTGAACACCTGCGCGGTTCGACAAAGCGCGGAAGACAAAGCCTATGGACGGTTGATGTCCCTTAAGCCTCTCAAGCAGCGCAACCCGCATTTGGTCATCAACCTCATGGGCTGCATGGTGGGCATTCGAGGGAACGAGCGGCTCAAACAGCGCTTTCCCTTTGTGGATGTGTTTTCACCGCCTTCGGATGCCGGGCCCCTCATCGCCTATTTGACCCAAGCCGAAGCCAAAGCCATGCAAGAGGCCGAAACCCAGCGGGCTTATGCCCTCATGGATGGCGAGGTCATCTTGCCCGAGCCCTTGCGTGGGCGTCTGGTGAGCGCGTACATCCCCGTGGTGTATGGATGCTCGCACGCGTGCGCGTTTTGTATCATCCCTTACCGCCGCGGGCCCGAACGCAGCCGTCCGGCCGAGGTAATCGAGGCCGAGGCGCGCTCGTTGGTTCAGCAAGGGGTCAAAGAAATCACCCTGCTCGGGCAGATTGTGGACCGTTACGGCTTGGATCTGCCCAACGGCCCCAACCTCGCGCAACTCTTGCGGCGGCTGCATGACATCGAAGGCTTGGAGCGCATTCGCTTCTTGACCTCCCATCCCAATTGGATGACCGACGAATTGCTCGAGACCGTTGCCGCCTTGCCCAAGGTCATGCCGCACATCGAAGTCCCGGTGCAAGCGGGCGATGACGAAGTCTTGCGCCGCATGAAGCGCGGGTACACCGCGGACGACTACCGGCGTTTGATCGCGCGCATCCGTGAGATCGTGCCCAACGTCTCCATTGGCACCGATGTCATCGTGGGCTTCCCGGGCGAAACGCGGGAGCAGTTCCAACGCACCTACGATTTGCTCGAGGAACTGCGGCTGGACGTGGTCCATATCGCGCGTTATTCTGAGCGGCCCGGTACCCTCGCTGCACGCAAGATGCCGGACGACGTGCCCGACGAAGAGAAGTGGCGCCGATTCCGGCTGCTCGAAGAACAACATCGCCGCATTTCGGAAGCCATCAACCGGCAATATTTGGGCCAACGGGTTGATGTGCTGTTTGAAGAAAAGGTCAAGGGTCGTTGGAAGGGGCGCACGCCGCAAAACAAGCTTGTTTTCGTGGACAGCGACCTCGACCTACGCGGCAAAATTTTGCCCGTCCTTATCACCTGGACCGGGCCTTGGTCCATGGTTGGCCGCTTGTTGCAACCCGGCCCCCAAGCGGCCCAACCGGCCGTGCGCAGCGAAACCAGCTAAGAAGGGCCACGGTCAGACCCGGCGTAAGCCTTCGCCCGGCTCGTGGGTTTCGAGTTTGGCTTGGGATGGAGAATGGCCGCGCCGGGGCGCCGCGCAGCCGATAAGGCCCAAACAACCGCGGGACGGGCATCTTCCTCAACGCTGACCTTCGAGCCTGGGATAGCCTTCGCCTATGCATGCGCATCTTGCGGCGAGACCACGCGCCAAAGCGCGGCGAGCTCGTCCGCACGGGCGCGCGGCGGCCATAGCGGCCTGCGCGGAGTTCCGCGAAGCTGGGCGTGGGCCGAACGCCAGGCCCGGGTCGCGCTCGCAGGTCCTTCATCCGGCGTCGGCCGCACGAACCCATTGCCGCCATATGAGCCGCACAGAGAGCTGGGCCCTGCGATAGCCGACCAGATCCGGGCAGGTCGGTCGTCCATCCCTCGGGGCTGCGTCGGCGGCAGGCTGGCCCCGCGGCCGGCGGCCCCAAATGGAACTTCGGGAGAGGAAGGCCCTCCGGATTAACATCCCGCCAACATCCTTTCGGTAAGATCAAAAGCACGAGGGAGGACGTACGCGTTATGGGAACGCTTTTGGGAGGTTTGGGATGGAGTTGCGGGATGTGCCGTTGACCTTTAGCCGGGAAAAACGTTCGCGTCCCCGGTATGTGCTGATTTATTTGGTCTTGAACTTGTTGGCCCTGGCCTTTGCGCGACAGGTGTTCGCGGGCGAGATCACCCTTCAAACCATCCTTCGCCCTACGCCAACCCCTACCCGAAACGCGCGTTCGTGGGTCGAAGAGGCCCGGGCGCATTTTGAAGCCGGCAACCTCAACGCGGCCATTGAAGCCTACCGCGCCGCGCTCGCCCTTGAGCCCCGCAACGGCGACCTTTGGGCCGAGCTCACCCGCACGTTGGTCTATTCCAGCGCGCTGCTCACCAACGACACCGCGCGCTATCGACGCTTGCAAGAGGCGGTCGAGGCGGCCAACCAAGCCGTGACGTACGCGCCCAACAGCAGCATGGCCCACGCGGCCCGGGCCTTCGCGCTGGATTGGCTTGCGACCAATCCCCTCACGTCGCCGGACCAGCGGGAGGCCCTCCTGGCCCAGGCCGAGACCGCGGCCTCTCAGGCCCGCACCCTCGACCCGGGCAATGGTTACGCGCTCGCGTACTACGCGGAGATCCTGCTCGACCAACAGAGCTTTGTGCAGGCTTATGACGAAGCCCAAATCGCGGTGGAACGCGCGCCGGAGATTATGGACACGCATCGCGTGTATGCCACGGTCTTGGAAGCCAACGGGCGTTATCTTTCAGCCATCCAAGAATACAAAGAAGCGATTCGACGCGCGCCGAACCTTACGTTCCTGTACCTGCGTGTGGGGTTCAACTACCGACATCTCGCGGGCCAGGCCAAAAGCAAAGCCGCGCGTGAAGAGTACTACGAGCTCGCCCGGACGTACTTCGCCCAAGCCATCCGCATCAACCAACGGTTGGGCATCGCGGACCCCATCCCCTACATCGCGATCTCAAAGACGTATGTGCAGGAAGGGCAGTTCTTCGCGGCGTCGCTGAACGCGGAAAAGGCCTTGATTTTGGACCCGGCCGACCCGCTCACCTACGCCCAGCTAGGCGTGATTTACATCAAGAGCCGCAACTATGAGGGTTCGGTGCCGGTGCTTCAGTGCGCGGTGGAAGGCTGTGGCCCTGAAGTCAGCGGCCAGATCTTGAACGAAATCCGCAGCAAGCACAATCTGGACCCTGTAGCTGAAGGCCCCCAGGTGGAACCCTTGCCGTTGACCAATCCGACGGTCGCGTACTACTACTTGCAGTATGCTTCGGTTTTGGCCGCGCTGAACATGTGCGACCGGGCCTATCCCATCCTCGATCGGGTAGAAGCCCTGTTCGGAAGCGATCCGGTCATCGCGAACATCATCGCGGAGAACCGAAACATCTGCCGCTTGCTGCGCCAGAAGGCGACCCCACGCCCTACGGCTACGCCCACGCCCGCGATGACCCCAACGCCTTAAGCTCCGGCCGGCCAGGGTTCGCTTACCCCTCCGAGGCCGCCGGGCCCTTGGGCGAAAGGGCTTGTTCAGGCGGCAACAGCCGGGCGGGGCCTCCTACCCGCGCGATCAGCACCCGTTGCACCCCTGGGACCTCGGCCAAGGCGGTCGCGACATTGGCTGCGTCATCGGCCGGGCACAGCACGTGGACGTTCGGCCCCGCGTCCAGGGTATAGGCCACGGGCTGCCCTTGGCCACGCCACGCGCGCACATGCTGCATTACCCGCACACTTGCAGGCGTCCAGTAAAGCAAAGGCGGGGTCGAGGTCTGCATGACCGCGTGCATGAGGTGCGTATCTTGCTCGACCACCTGCGCGAGCAGCTCGAAGTCCCGGGTTTGCACCGCGTGCCGAACCAACGCCAAGCGCCGCGGGGTATCAGCCACGCGGGCAGCTTGCAAGGGGCTGGTTTCCGCGAGGTTGTGCCCCGCGCTTGAGCCAATGGCCTTGGGGGTCTCTTGCACGATCGCGATGCAATCAGCCAAAGCCCAATGCTCGGCGGGCGCGAAGGTGTATGCGAAGGAGTCGGCCTCGTGCGCGCCCACGCGCCATTCCACATAGCCGCCGGGCACGGAACGCGCGGCCGAACCCGACCCCAATCGCGCCAAGCGCGAGAGCTCGGGCTCGCGGAGCCGCAGCCCCGCGGCGGCCGCGGCCGCGACGGCCAGCGCGGCGAACGCGGAGGCCGACGATGCGATCCCCGCGGCCATCGGGAAGTTGTTTTCGCTGATCACCTCGGCCTTCCACGTGAACCCGGCTTGTTCGCGCACGGCATCGAGCACCCGCTGCACACGTCGTAGCCCTTCGCCCGTGACCCGACGACGGTGCAACCATAGCACGTCTTGTTCGAGCTCTGCGCGAAAATGCACCGTTGTCCGGGTCCAAAGGCCATCCAAATTGAACGAAAACGACCCATTGGCCGGCCAACGCCAATATGGGTCGCGGTTCCCCCAATATTTGATGAGCGCGATGTTAGGATGGGCGAGGGCCGTCGCGCGCGCGGACTCAGGGGGCCGTAACCGTGCAGACATAACGAGTTTCCTCCGTAATGCGGAAGGCCTGCTGCCATTGTTGAACTTCTTTGGCCGAGATGTCGGTCAATAGGTGAACACCTTGCTGATCCAACCAATATGACCAAACCAAACGCGTGTCATAAGGCCGCAGGGCCTCGCAACTCTGCGTGAGAAAGGTCCCCCATTGCTTGGGATAGGCTTCGCGGGTCACTTGGGGGGAAAACAAAGCTTCAACCACTTGATGCCGTTGGGGCGCTCGTCCGCTTCGCTCCAAGAGGGTGTGCAACATATCCAGCCACATGTCGAAGTCGATCATGATGTAGCCGTCGAGCGCGAAGCCATATTTTTCCTCAAAAGCCTCCCGCAGTTTGTCGACCCCCAAGGGCTCGGCCTTCCAACCATCCTTGGGCAGGGGGACGTGCACCCCTTGGGGCGCGCCGTCCAAATATCGGAAGTTCACCCGCACCTGTTGCGGGGCCGGGTCGGGCTGCAGCTCGATGCGCCAAATGCTGTATGCAAGGGGGGCTTGAGCTGGTGAGATGCGGTCGACGATAAGGAAACCGACCGAACAACCTTGTCCCTGGAAACAGGGCGTGGGGGGCGTGGGCGTGGGGGGAACAAAGATGCGGTTGGCGAGCCAACGCAATCCAAACCAAACGAAAAAACCCAAAAATAAAGCAACCGCCGAAACGACAAACCAACGGCGTTCATTCGACATTGTGCCCTTCCCGGCTCGGCCCTAAAAACCGGGGGCCGGACCTTGCGCCTTAGGCTTTCGTGTTTTAGGCTTCGCGGCGCATATCCAACACGGCTTCGCCAACCACGCGGCCGGCTTTGAGGTCAGCCAAGGCTTCGTTCGCTCGGGTCCACGGATAGGGCTGAACCGTCGCTCGTACGGGTATGCGCGCGGCCAGTTCCAGAAATTCTACCCCATCCTGATAGGTCGCATTGGCCACGGTGCGCAGTACCCGTTCGCCGTAAATCAGGTCATAGTCCAAGGGCGGGATGGGCGTCATATAGATGGCGTTGATCGCGACCGTACCCCCAGGGCGCACCCGGGCCAAGGCCAGGGGCACGACCTCGCCCGCGGGCGCGAAGATGATCGCCCGGTCGAGGAGCACGTCGGGTCGGTCGTGCGGCCCCCCGACCCAAACCGCGCCGAGCTCGCGCGCGTGGGCCTGGCGTTTGGGCGACCGGGTGAAGACGTAGACCTCGTTGTCCCACGCACGCGCGACCTGGATGGCCAGATGCGCGCTGGCTCCGAAGCCGAACAACCCCAAACGCTCCCCGGGTTGTACGCCCGCGACCTTGAGCGAACGATATCCAATAATGCCCGCGCACAGCAACGGCGCGGTCTCCAGATCGCCCAAGCCTTCGGGCAGGGGCAATACGTAGTCCGCCTCCGCAATCATGGCTTCGGCATAGCCGCCGTCGACGTGAAAGCCGGTGAACAGTGCGTTCGGGCAGAGGTTTTCTTGCCCGCGGCGGCAATATTCGCATTGGCCGCAAGCCTTATAGAGCCAGGGTACCCCGACCCGTTGCCCCAAGCGCAAGTGGGTCACGCCGGGACCTAGGGCTTCGATCTCGCCTACGACCTGATGGCCCGGCGTAATGGGCAGCTTCGGGGGCCGAATGTCGCCCTCCACGGTGTGCAAGTCGGTGTGACACACGCCGCACGCGCGAATGCGGATGCGAACCTGGCCCGGCCCAGGCTGCGGCAAAGGGATGGCTTCAAGACGCAAGGGATGGGTTTCGGCTGGGGCGAATGTGTGCAAACGCCACGCGCGCATGAGCATTGTCATGGGGGCACCTCCGGCAAAACTGAAACCACACAGGCCGACGTACGTATATTGATAAGAGGAGGATGGACGTCTGGCCGGGGCGCCGTGCCAGTGGGCGGGGTGGGACTCGAACCCACGGCCTCCTCCTTGTAAGGGAGGCGCTCTAACCAACTGAGCTACCCGCCCGGCTC
>JAADEP010000002.1 GCA_013153335.1 Chloroflexota bacterium | reverse complement strand
ACCGAGACCCTGCGCGGGGGCAAGGTCGAAGGCTCGCTTCTAGGCGTTTTGGATCGCACCGTGACGCCCATGGGGCGGCGCCTGTTACGACAATGGGTGAATCAACCCTTGTTGGATGTCGCGCGCATCAACCGTCGCCTGGACGGCGTGGCCTTCTTCTTCGACGACCCGCTGACGCGCGCGGAAGTGCGCGAGGCGCTCAAACCCTTGGCCGACCTTGAACGCCTGGTGAACCGCGTCGCGGCCGGCTCGGCCCTGCCGCGAGACCTGGTCGCGCTCCGTGCGACCCTGCGCCGTATCCCGGACGTGCGGGCGTTGTTGCCTTCGCCTGAGCACCCGGTGCTGGGCGCGTTGGTGCGCCAAATCGATCCCGTGCCCGAAGCCCTGGACCTCTTGGAGCGCGCGATCGCGGACGAACCGCCCGCGACTCTGCAGCACATCGGCGTGATCCGCCGCGGGTTTTCGCCCGAGCTGGACCGCATCTACGACGAATCCCAGCACGCGCGGGAATGGATCGCGAATTTGGAAGCGGTCGAACGCCAGCGAACCGGCATCAAGAACCTCAAGGTCGGCTATAACAAGGTCTTTGGCTACTACATCGAGGTCACCAAAGCCAACGCGGCCCTGGTACCCAAACATTACATCCGCAAGCAGACCCTGGTCAACGCGGAACGCTACATCACGCCCGAAATGAAAGAATACGAGGCCCTGGTGCTCCACGCGGAAGAGCGCATCCGCGAGCTCGAAGGCCGCCTGTTCAAAGAAGTGGTGCAGCGCCTGGCCGGGTGGCGAAATCGGCTCCTGGGGACCGCGCGCGCGTTGGCCGTGCTCGACGTATTGGCCGGGCTCGCGCAGGTTGCGGAAGAGAACGACTACGTGCGGCCCCAGGTCGTGGAAGAGCCCGTGCTCGCGATCCGGGATGGTCGGCACCCGGTGGTGGAGCGCACGCTGGAAGAAACGCGCTTCGTCCCCAACGACGCGATCTTCGAAGAAGGCGAAATCGTGCGCATCTTGACCGGTCCAAACATGAGCGGCAAGAGCACGTTTTTGCGCCAGGTCGCGCTCATTGTGCTCATGGCCCAAATGGGCAGCTTCGTGCCCGCGCGCGAAGCCACCATCGGCGTGGTGGACCGCATCTTCACCCGCATTGGCGCGCAAGACGAGATCCACGCGGGGCAGTCGACCTTCATGGTCGAGATGGTCGAGACCGCGCACATCCTGCACCACGCGACCCCGCGCAGCCTGGTCATTTTGGACGAAATTGGCCGGGGCACGAGTACGTATGACGGCCTGGCCATCGCGTGGGCCATTGTGGAATACATCCACAACCATCCGAAGTTGCGCAGCAAAACCCTGTTCGCGACCCACTACCACGAACTCACCCAGCTCGCGGACCTCCTCCCCGGGGTGCGGAACTATCACGTCGCGGTTTCCGAAGAGGGCGACCGGGTCGTTTTTCTGCATCGCATCCTCCCCGGCCGCGCGGATCGATCGTACGGGATTCACGTCGCGCAATTGGCCGGGCTGCCGCGCGCGGTTATCCAGCGCGCGCAAGAGATCTTGCAGCGTTTAGAGGCCGCGGGCAACGAGGCCGCGGCCGCGGTCACCACGGGCCGCGGTCCTTCGACCGGCCGCCGTCATCAGGCTGTGCAGCTCAGCCTCTTCCCCGAGACCAACCCCCTGCTCGACGAACTGCGTCAGCTGGACATCAACAACCTGACGCCCATCGAGGCGCTCAACCTGCTATATAAGTGGAAGCAGCAATGGGCAAAGGCGTGACCCGCGGGGCCAACGCCTTCGCCCTCCTCGCGCGCGGCTTATGGAACCAATGCCAGAGCGACCCCCAGCCTGGCTCCGGCGTTTAGGCCCGAGCAAAATCCCTGGCCGACGACCGCGGTATGGTCGAACGAGGCTCTTTGTTCAGGAGGACGCGCATGGCCCGCTACGGCATTTTCGGCGGAACCTTTGACCCACCCCACTTTGGGCACCTGATCTTGGCCGCGGAGGCGCATCATCAACTCGGGCTCGACCAGGTTTGGTGGCTGCTCACGCCGCAGCCGCCGCACAAGCAGGGCCAGTCGATCACGCCTTTGGGCTTGCGCGCGCAGCTCGTGAGCGCGGCCATCGGGCAGGACCCCGCGTTCGCGCTCAGCCTCATCGAGGCCGAACGCCCGGGGCCGCACTATGCGATCGATACCGTTCGTATCCTCAAGGCCCGCTGGCCAAACGACACCTTCGTCTACCTCATGGGCGGAGATTCGCTGGCCACGCTTCCGACCTGGCATCAGGCGCGGGCCTTTGTCGACGAAGTGGACGAGATCGGCGTGATGCGTCGCCCTTATGACCGCATCGACTGGATCGCGCTGGAGCAAGCCCTGCCCGGCCTGCGCGCGAAGGTGCGTTTGATTGAAGCGCCCCTGCTGGAAATCGCCGCGCACGAATTGCGCGCGCGCATTGCTCAAGGACGACCGTATCGGTACTATATGCCCAAAGCCGTGGTCACGTTGATTGAAACCCACGGCCTCTATCGGGAAGGGAGGTAACCATGCGCATCGCGGTGCTGAGCGATACCCACGATAACCTATGGGCCCTGGCTCAGGCCTTACCCGAACTTCGGCAGGCCGACGTGCTCTTGCACGCGGGCGATTGGGTCGCGCCGTTTACCTTGCAGCGCTTAGCCGACGGGTTCCCCAAGGCCATCCACGGGGTGTTTGGCAACAACGACGGCGAACGGCGCGGCTTGAGCGCGTTCGCGGCTCGCTATGACCACGTGCACCTGTACGGCGACTTCGCGCTGCTCGACCTGGCCGGCTATCGGGTCGCGATCACCCACTACCCAGAGCTGGCCCGCGCGCTCGCGCAAAGCCCGAGGTGGGATTTGGTCGTTTATGGCCACGACCACCAGGCCCATGAGGAACGCGTGGGCACGACCTTGCTGCTCAACCCGGGCGAACTGTTCGGCGGCCTGACCGGGCGCAGCACCTGGGCCCGGGTCGACACCGAGACCGGCCGCGTGACCTGGCACGAGGTCCCTGGATGCGCGTAGCGCGGCCGGGCGCGCTATAATCGCCTCAAACCCCGGCAAGCGCGCCGCGCGGCCGGGCCGATCCACCTAGGGAGGAAGCCATGGACGCCAAGACGCAAGAGCTTCTGCGCCGCAAAGAAAAGGTCCTTTGGCCGAGTTATTTCTTGTATTACACCGAACCCCTGGCCTTGGAACGCGGGGAAGGGCTTTACGTCTGGGACGTGGCCGGGAACAAATACCTGGACTTTTTCGGCGGCATTCTGGTCACCAGCGTGGGCCACAGCCATCCCAAAATTCTCGAGCGCGTCAAAGAGCAGCTGGACAAAATCGTTCACACATCCACCCTCTACCTGCATGAGAACATCATACGTTTGGGCGAAAAGCTGGCGGAAATCGCGCCGGGCGAGCTGAGCACGTCGTTCTTCACCAATTCGGGTACTGAAGCCAACGAGACCGCGGTGATGTTGGCCAAAGCGTACACCGAACGCAACGAAATCATCGCGCTGCGCAACAGCTATAGCGGGCGCTCGGCCTTGGCCATGAACCTCACGGGCATCGCGGCCTGGCGCCCGGTGGGCAGTGAGATCCCGGGCATTGAGCACGCGATGGCGCCCTATTGCTATCGCTGTCCGGTCAAGAGCACCTATCCTCAATGCGGTTTGGCCTGCGCGGAGGATGTGGAAAACGTCATCCGCACCAGCACCTCGGGCCGCATCGCCGCGTTCATCGCCGAGCCCATCCAGGGCGTGGGCGGCTTTGTGGTCCCACCGCCCGATTACTTCCAGGCCGTCGCGGACATCGTGCGGCGCTACGGCGGGCTGTTCATTGTGGACGAAGTGCAAACCGCGTTTGGCCGCACCGGGCGCTTTTGGTTCGGCATCCAGCATTGGGGCGTCGAGCCCGACATCATTACCACTGCCAAAGGCATTGCCAACGGCTTTCCCTTAGGCGCCACCATCACCCGCCCGGATATCGCGGACGTGCTCCCGCGCAAAGGCCTCAGCATCAGCACCTTCGGCGGGAACCCGGTCTCCAGCGCGGCGGCCATTGCCACGATCGAGGTGCTGCAAGAAAACGACATTCCGGCGCACGTGGAGAAAATGGGTGCGCTGTTGCGGGAAGGCCTGGAGCGCATGGCCGAGACCTACCCGGTGATCGGCGATGTGCGCGGGATGGGGCTGATGCAAGGGGTCGAGCTGGTTGCGGACCGCAAGACCAAAGAACCCTCGCCTCAAGCCGCGGCCATGCTGTTGGACGAGACCAAAGCCCGCGGGCTGCTCATTGGCAAAGGCGGCGCGTTCGGGAATGTCTTGCGCATTGCGCCGCCGCTCACCGCGACCGAGGAGCACATCCACGAGGCCTTGGAGATTTTGGACCACGCGTTCGCCGCGGTGCAAGACGCGCTCGGCTGAGCCGCAGGGCCGGCTTCAGGCCCGGCGACCGGCTACAGGCGCGCCCGCGCGCAAAGCCCGCGCGCGCTCGTAAAGATGCGACGCGATGGCCGCGAACTCGCCGCCCAGGCCCAAGGAAAGGTACACGATGATGTCGTCCCGTCGCTGGCGACCCGGTGCGCGGCCCGCAAGCACATCGGGCCACTCGACCACGTGCTCGCGGGTGAGCAGGCCCTGTTCGACCAGCTGCCGCACCTCCGGAAGCCGCGCCGCGACATACTCCCACCGGTCGACCACGACGCGATCGGCCTGCAGCAAAACGTCAGGAGCCAGCTCTTGATATGAGCCCAACTTGATGACCAACGCGCCGGGCTTGAGCCACGCGTATTCCACCATGGGTTCGTTCGCGGTGGTCACGGTGATGACCATATCGGCCGCGCGTACGGCTTCGTCGCGACGCTCATAAGGCACGGCCCAAATCGGAAAGCCCAACCGCGGGCTCCATTGCCGCGCGAACGCGACCGCGCGCGCGTGGCTCACATCCACGATCCACGCCTGACGCAGCGCGAAGAACTCGGCTAAGGTCTGCAAGTGCATGCGGCCTTGTTGACCAACGCCGAAAATGGCCACCGTATCCGCGCCCGGTCGAGCCAACGCCTGCGCGACCACGGTGCTCGCGGCCGCGGTCTTCAGCGCGGTCAGCCAGTTGGCTTCGAGCAAGGCCGCGGGCTGCCCGGTCTGCACGTCCCACAAGAGCAGCAGCGACGAGGTCGCGGGCCGGGTGGGTTGCACCTGGGGGAAGTAGCCGAAGACGTGCAGCATCGCGACCGCATCCCCTTGGCGATACGCGCCGCTGGGTTTGAGGAACTGGCCTTGGGCGATGGGCAAATAGAAACGCGCGTCCACGACCCGGCCCTCGGCTTCATCGAGAAAGCCCTCCCGGGCCCACATCACAGCCTCTCGCGGATTGATCAACTTCTGGACTTGGCTTTCGGTCAAATACAACAAGTCAGACTCCGCCATGGTTTTGGCCTCCTAAGCGACGTGCCCCGCTACGCGGCTTCCCCGCGTCGGCGCAGCACTTCGGCAACCACGATCAACCCCATCTCCACGATGACAATAATGCTCGACACCGCGTTGATCACCGGTAGGTTTTTGGGATAGCGCAACGCGGACCATACCCACAAAGGGAAGGTGACCTGGGTTCCGCTGACGAAGTGGGTCACAACGAACGCGTCAAAGGACCAGTTGAACGCGAAAATGGTCGCGGCAATGACCGCGGGCGCGATAATGGGCAGGGTGACGTACCGGAACGCCTGCCAAGGCGTACAACCCAGATCGCGCGCGGCGTCCTCCAAGGTTGGGTCAAACTGATGCAGCCGGGCCGCGACCAAAATGGCCACCAAAGGCGTGTCAAAGGTCACGTGGCTCAAAATAATCGTCCAGGCCGAAAGGGGGATGCCCAAGAAATTGAAGAACAGCAGCAGCGCAATACCCAAAAGCAGCCACGGAATCACAAAGGGAAGGGCCACGTAGCCGGTGAAAAGGGTGCGTCCTTTGTACCGATAACGCGCCATCGCGTTGGCCGCGAGCACGCCTAGCACCAGGCTGATCAGGGTCACCACGGTCGCGATCCATAGCGAGGTCCAGATGGCCTGGTGCAAATCCTCCCGCTGCAGCACAATGCGATACCACTTCAGCGTGAACCCGCTCCAAGGCAAGCTCATCACCCGGGAATCGTTGAACGAGAACACGATCAAAATCACGATGGGGAGGTAGATCAGCAACCCCAAGACCACGTAGGTGTAAAACGCCAGCGCGAACCGTATTGCCCGGCCCCCTCGAGCCATGTCCCGCCTCCTAGAGCATGCGTTCCAAGCCCGCCACTTTCAGCACCAGCGCGACCAAGATCAAGATGATGGTCAGGAGCACGAAGCCGATGGCCGAGCCCAAACCCCAGTTGCCCGCGCTCAAGAATTGGCTTTCGATCACATTGCCCAGCATATACCCCGACGGCCCGCCGACCAAGGTGGGCACCGCAAACTCGCCCAACATGGGGATGTAAACCAACACGAACGACGCGAACAGGCCCGGCGCGCTCAGCGGGAAGATGATGCGCCAAAACACGTCCCACCGGTTCGCACCTAGCGAGCGCGCCGCGTCAATGATCTCTTGCGGAATGCCCTTCAAAGCCAAGTAAAGGGGGATCACGACGTAGGGCAGCCATTCGTGGACCAGCACCAGGGCAACCGCGAACTTGCTATACAACAAAAAACTTAGGGGCTCGTCAATGACCCCTAAGCTCATGAGCGCGCTATTGATGATGCCGTTTCGGCCTAACGCAATCTTCCAGGCGAAAATGCGAATGAGAAAGTTGATTTCGACAGGAATGATGATGAGGAAGAGGATGAGCCGCTCGTGCCGCGGGGAGAAGCGAGCCAGGTAGTAAGCAATGGGATAGCTCAGCACGACCAGGGCGAGCATGGTCCCGGTCGCGATGAGAAAGGTGTTGAGCAGCGCGCGCAGGTAAATGGGCGAGGTGAAAAAAAGGCGGTAGTTCTCGAAGGTGAACGCGGGCGTGAGGGTCATGTAGCCCGACTTCCAAAAGCTCATGACCAGCAAGATGGACATGGGCACGTAGAAGAAAACGAGCAAATAGAGGAAGGGCGGCAGGATGTTCACCGCCAACGCCGCGTATTGGCTCATCACATAACGCCAGCGTCGGGTCATGGCGCCCCTCTCCGTGCTACGCGGCCTCGCGTTCCACCTCGGCGATGGCCTCTTCGAGCAGCGCGAGGCCGTGCCGAAACAGCTCTGGCGGCATGTTGAGCGCCGGCAGCAGCCGAATCCACCAGATCTCCCATTCGTAAATGGCCACCAGGCCTTTGGCGACCGCGCGGCGATGAATGGCCGCAGCTTCTTCGGGCGCGGGCGTTTTGCGCGCCCGATCGCGCACGAATTCCACCGCGATGTAGGTGCCTTTAATGCGCACGTCGCCCACGAGCGCGTAACGCGTTCGCCAAGGCAACATGACTTCGCGCGCGATGCGTTCGAGTTCGGCCACGTTGTCGAGCACGCGCTCTCGTTCGAGGGCTTCGAGGCCCGCGAGTGCGGCCGCACACGCGGCCGGCTGCCATGCGAAGGTGCCGCCCAGGTAGATCTCGTCGTCGGCCGTCATCACGGCCTCGGTGCCCAGCACGGCCGCAATGGGCAGCGCGCCGCCGCTCAAGGACTTCGCCAAGGGCATGAGGTCGACGTCCACGCCGGGCCAGTGCTCTATGGCCCACATTTTGCCCGTACGCCCCAAACCGGTCTGCACTTCGTCGTCGATCAGCATCCAACCGTATTTACGCGCCAACGCGTGCAATCCCTGCATCCACTCGTCCGGCGGGATTTGCACCCCGTTCTCGCCCTGGATGGGTTCGAAAAGCACGCCCGCGATTTGCTCTGGATCCACTTCGTAGCGCAAAACCACGTCTTCGATGTAACGCAAGCACGTGAGCCCGCATTCGGGATAGGTCTGGCCAAACGGGCAGCGATAGCAGGTGGGATAGGGGACGTGGATGAAACCGTGGACGTATTCCCGCAGGCCGCGGCCCACGTCGGGGGATGTGGGCCCGGCTGTGCCGGCCGCGTAATTGCCGCCGTGGAAGGAGCCATGGAAGGTGATGACGAAATAACGGCCCGTGGCTGCGCGCGCCAGCCGCAGCGCGGCCTCCACCGCTTCGGTCCCGGTGGTATCGGGCGCGACCCGGGTCAGGTTCGACGGCGCGAGCGCGACCAGCTTTTCGGCCAAGGCAAGCACGTGATAATCGGTGATGTAGCTGACGCACTCGACCCCGCCGCTCTCCCACAGGGCATCAACCGCGGCCTGCAGCACGGGCCGATAGCCCGCGCCCAAGGGTGTCGAGGCCCAGCCGGTCACCATGTCCAAGTAGCGGTTGCCGTCCACATCCTCAAGCAACCAACCGGCCTTGCGCTGCAGAATGAAGGGCACGGTCTTCCCCGCGCTCCAAGCCGAGTAGAGCAGGCGTTGTTCGCGCGCCATGAGCGCTCGGCTTTTGGGCCCCGGCGGCGGCACGCGCACCTGGGGCAGGGGATACGCGGGCTTTTGGGGAGCCATGCTCACCTCCGAGAACGGCCTGGGCATCGCGAGCTTGCGCGAAAAAAGGGCGACCTCCCGGTCGCCCGGCGCGCGATCGTGCGACCCTGCGTACGGGTCAGAATCAATCGATCAACACCAACGCGTGGGCCGGCAACCAATACAGCCACACGATCTCATCCCATGTAATCACCTGCCGGGCATCGTCGGCCAAGTTTTGCTGAAACACCCGCAACGTCAACCCCTGCTCCAGCCGTATGATGTACTCAATGCTCACGCCCAGATAGATGATATCCTGCACCAGCCCGGTGATGGTATTATACCCCGGTTCCGACGGCGGGGTTCGGCTGATGTTGATCTTCTCAGGCCGGACCGACACCGCGACATCCAGGCCCACCCGCAAGCGCTCGCAGTGATGCCGGCACATGCCCCACACGTCCCCAATGCCCGGGATATGTACCCGGGCCATCCCACCGGGCCGCACTTCGGCCACCCGGCCTTCCAGCAGGTTGGTATTGCCGATGAAGTACGCGACAAAGCGGTTGATGGGGTTTTCGTAGATGGTGCGCGGGTCGCCGATCTGCAAAATGCGGCCTTCGTTCATCACCGCGATGCGATCGCCCATGGCCAGGGCTTCGGACTGGTCGTGGGTTACATAAATAAAGGTGATGTGGAAGGCGTCTTGAATGTTGATGAGCTCCAACTGCAACTGCTGGCGAATCTTGAGGTCCAACGCGCCCAGGGGTTCATCCAGCAAAAGCACCTGGGGACGGGTGATGAGCGCGCGGATGAGGGCCACGCGCTGCTGTTCGCCGCCTGAGAGTTCGCGCGGATATTTGTGCTCATAGCCCTGAAGATGGACCATCTCTAACAAGCGGCCCACTTCGGCCTTGATGCGGTCTTCGGGCCAACCTTGCCGTCGTGGCCCAAAAGCGACGTTGTCATACACGGTTAGATGGGGAAAAAGGGCATAATGCTGGAAGACAATGTTGATATCCCGCTTCTCAGGCGGCAGGAAGGTGATGTCTTCGTCGTTGAGGTACACGCGCCCCGCGTCCGGGGTCAGCAGTCCCCCAATGATGCGCAAGGTCGTAGTCTTGCCGCAGCCGCTCGGGCCTAATAAAGAGAAGAACTCACCCGGCTTGATGTCGAAGGAAACCCCATCGACGGCCACGTCTCGGCCAAAGCGTTTGTATAGGTTTTCGACCCGCAAACCACCTCGCGGCCCGTCCATACCCACCTCAAAACGCGCGGAGCTCCCCCGCTCGTGATCGTCCGTCTTGTTCAGGATTATACGCCAACCCGCGGCCCAGGCTTGCGTTCGTTGCCCCGGTCCTGAGCCCAGGCTGGGCCTACGTTGGTTCACTTGGGGTCCGTGGGCACAAAGAAAAGGAGGAAGTCTTTGCCCTCGACCGAAGCACGGTAGCGCCAAACACGCGCGTTCGGATACAAAGCCCAAAGCTGCTCAAGGCTGGCTTGGTCCTCGGGCTTGAGCAAAAACAGCTTCGGCGCGGGGGTGGCCAGGGTGTGCTCCAGCTGGTCGGGGAAGAGCGCGTAATCCACGCCTGGGTAGCCGGCCCAAATGCCCACGAGCCGGGTGTCCACCCAGTAGGGGTACGGGACCACCCAGGCCCGGTCCGGCCCGCCCACAGAGCGCGCGAAGCCGCCGATCACCTGGCCCATCTCCGACGCGTTCCACGTGGAGAGGCGATAGATGCGCTGATATTCGTGGAAGACCAGGTGGTAGCTCGCGGCCATGGACCAAAGCCACAAGGCCACGGCCAGCAGCGTGCCCAAGGGGGGATGCCAGGCGTCCCACGCGCGGCGCAGGGCCCGCAAGGCCGAGCCCGCGAGCACGAACGCGGGGATCAAAGCCGCGCCCGCGCGGTAGAGGTTCGGGTTTTCGTTGGGGAA
>JAADEP010000041.1 GCA_013153335.1 Chloroflexota bacterium | reverse complement strand
TCGTCCGACGGCGGTCGGGTGGTGAGCTTTTGAAGCCACAGGTTGGGCTGCACCAGCACCCGCACCAGGGGATGGTCCATGTGCGCCGCGGTGAAGCGCAGGTATTCATAAGCCAGGCCCGCAAGCACGGGCAAGAGCAAGATGCGGCTCGCGAGCCGCGCGAACATCCCCATGGGGCCTAGCAGGCTGAAGAGCACGACCGAAACCAGCACCAAGATGAGCAGGAACGCGGTCCCGCAGCGAGGGTGCTCTTCAGGGAAGGGGCGCACGCCCTCGACGGTGAGGGCCGCGCCGTGCTCAAACGCGTGGATGGTCTTGTGCTCCGCGCCGTGGTAGCCGTAGAGGCGCTGCACCTCGGGGATGAGCCCGATGGCCGCGATGTAGCCCACGACCAAGGCCAGGCGCACCAGACCCTCGACCAGGTTGCCCCACCAAGGCGAGAGGCCGAGCCCTTGCTCGCTGGCTTGCCCCGCGGCCGCGGGCAAGAGCATGAACAGCCCGATGCCCACTACGAAGGCCAGCACGCTGCTCCACAGCATGCCGCGTTCGTCCAGCGTTTCGCCCTCGCCTTCGGCCTGCACTTGCACGGACCAATGCAGGGCTTTGTAGCCCAAGACGATCGCGTCCCACAGGCCGATGATCCCGCGCACAAAGGGGATGCGGGCCAGAGGGCTGCGGTATAGCCGGCCCAAAGGCTCAACCCGGGTGCGAATTTGACCGTCGGGCGCGCGCACGGCAATAGCCATGACCTGGCGCCCGCGCATCATCACGCCCTCGACCACGGCTTGCCCGCCATACGCGGGGAGTTGGCGGCGTCGCGCGCTCATGACCCGCTTTCCCCCAGTTCGTAGAAGTAGCGCACCAGGGCCCGGATGCCTTTGTACCACGTGGGCAGGTGCTGATGCTCGTCGGGGCCGTGCATGCCGCTATCGGGCAGCGCGAACCCGGTGAGCACCGACGCGATGCCCAGTTGGTCTTGCAGCATGGCCACAATGGGGATGGTACCGCCGTTACGCGTGTAAAGCGGCTCGCGGCCCCAGGTTTGGGCCAGGGCCCGGGCCAAGGCCTGTACCGCTGGGGTGTCGACGTCGACCATGACCGGCGGTGCGCTGGCCATTTGTTCCAGCTCCCAACGGATGGTGGGCGGCGCGTGGGTCTCGAGGTGCGCGCGCAGGCCCTGGGCCACGTCCTCGGGCCGTTGATCGGGCACCAGCCGCGCGGACAGCTTGGCCATCGCGTAGGCCGGGATGATGGTCTTGGAGCCTTCCTCAATGAAGCCCGAATAGAGCCCGTTGATCTCGAGGGTGGGCCGGGCGGTAATGCGCTCGAGGACGGTGTACTCGGGTTCACCCCACAACGCGGGCGCGCCCGCGGAGGCCAGGAAGGCTTCTTCATCAAAGGGGATCTGCGCCAGACGGGCCCGCTCTTCGTCCGTGAGCGGGCGCACACGGTCGTAAAACCCGGGCAGGGTCACCCGCCCGTCCGCGTCGTGCATCCCGGCCAGGAGCTCGGCCATGGCCTGCGCAGGGTTGTGGATCGCGCCGCCGTACGCGCCCGAGTGCAGGTCGTGGCTGGGGCCGTGAACCCGGAGCTCGAAGTAGGCGAGGCCCCGCAGCGCGTAGGTGATGCTGGGCAGGTCGGGGCCTTGCATGCCCGCGTCGGGGTTGAGGCAAAAGTCCGCGCGAAAGGCTTCGGGATGCGCGGCCAACACCCGGGCCGCGCCGGGCGAGCCGATCTCTTCCTCGCCCTCGAACAAAAACTTGAAGTGCACGGGCTGGGGCCCCGCGTGGCGCACGGCCTCGACCGCGGCCAACAGGGCCAGGAGCTGGGCTTTCATGTCCGCCGTGCCGCGGCCATACGCGTTTTCCCCGCGGATTTCGAGCCGGAAGGGGTCGGGCTGCGACCACTTTTCCAGCGGCTCGGCCGGCTGCACGTCGTAATGGCCGTAAAGCAGCACGGTGGGCGCGTCGGGGTTGTCGGCCGGCAGGTGCCCATACACCATGGGATGCACGCCTTCGGTGAACCGCGCGGTTTGCGCGCCGAGCCGCTGCAGTTGGTCGATGAGCCAATCGGCCGCGCGCGCGACTTCTGCCTGGTATTCGGGCTTGGTCGACACCGACGGGATGGCCACGAATTCGGCCAGGCGTTGTAAGAAGTCGGCTTCGTGTTGCTGCACATACGCCAGAGCTCGTTCTCGAGCGTCCATACGAACCTCCTGAACCTCGCGCGCTTCGTAAAGGGTTCGCCTGAGCGCGCGGTGGCTGGTATCATTATAAGCATGATGGCCCCGATGGACCTCGCGGTTGTGGTGTTAGCCGGCGGACGTTCGCGGCGGATGGGCCGCGATAAGGCTTTGTTGCCTGTGGGCCGCGAACGGCTGTTGGAACGGGTCGTGCGACGGGTGGCGCAGGTCGGACCGGTTTGGGTCGTGACCCGCGGCCCCGACGATTACCCTTTTTTGCGCGTGCCTCGGGTTCCGGATGTGTACCCCGACCGGGGCCCGGTCGGCGGACTGCTGACCGGGTTCCAGGCCGTGCCCGCGCGCCTGGTCGCGGCCGTGGCCACGGACATGCCCTTCGCCAGTCCACAGCTGTTGCAACACCTCGCGCAATATTTGGATGCGCATCCCGAGGTCGATGTGGCCTTGCCCGAAGACGCGCACGGCATCCAGCCGCTGCACGCGGTCTATCGTCGAGAACCCGCGCTGCGCGCGTTTCGGGCCGCGCTGCAAACCCCGCGCGCGGCCATCCGCGATGCGTTGGCTTTGCTGCGGGTGCGTCGCTTCTCGGCCGACGCGTTGCGCGCGGCCCTGGGCCCGACGTGCGACCCCGCGCGCGCGTTTTGGAACGTGAACACGCCGGACGCGTATGACGCCCTGTTGCGCGTGGTGCAGGGCGACGCGCCTTCACCCTTGCCCTGGGAGGCTTCGGCATGACCGTCCAAGAAAAGCCGACCATTTCGTGGGACGACTTCGCCAAGGTCGCGATGCGGGTGGGCCGCATTGTGCGGGTGGAGCCCTTCCCTGAAGCTCGAAAGCCTGCGTACAAGCTCTGGATCGACTTTGGCCCGTATGGCGTCAAGAAGTCCTCGGCCCAGCTGCCTGCGTGGTACCCCGACCCGGACGCGTTGGTCGGGCGCCTGGTCGTCGCGGTAACGAACTTCCCGCCCAAACAGATCGGGCCGTTTATGTCCGAGGTTTTGGTGTTGGGCGCGATCCAGTCCGACGGTCGGGTGGTTCTGCTCCAGCCCGATAGCGACAGCGAGTTGGGCGCGCCCATCGCATGAACCGCGCCCCAGGCCTATTTGGAGGAGGTGCGCATGCCCTCAGAATCTTCGTCGCGCGTGGTGTTCGAGCGTTTTACCAGCCAGGCCCTGGTCGACAACCCCCTGGGCGACCCGGTCACGCGGGTCGTGCCTGTGTATTTGCCCCCGGGGTATGACCAGGAGCCCGAACGGGGTTATCCCACAATCTATATCCTTGCGGGCTTCGGCAGTCGCGGCCTGGCCATGCTCAACGATTCGCTTTGGGAAGAAAACATCCAGCAGCGCTTGGATCGGCTCATCCGCGAAGGTGATTTGCCCCCGGTGATCGCGGTGTTGCCCGACGCGAGCACCCGGTACGGTGGGTCGCAGTACCTCAATTCGTCGGCCTTGGGGCGCTATGAAGACCACATTCTGGAGCTGGTCGATTTTATCGACGCGCGCTATCGCACCCTGGCTGACCGAGACCATCGCGCCATCATGGGGCATTCCTCAGGCGGCTATGGTGCGATTACCCTGGCCATGAAGCACCCCGACCGCTTTGGTTTGGTCGCGGACCACGCGGGGGACAAGTACTTCGAGCTCGCGTACCAGCCCGAGTTCCCCAAGCTGCTGCGCTTTGCTTTGCTGCAAGGGCGTGAGGGGCTGCGTAAGCTGTTGGAAAACCCGGCCGCGTATCAGCCGAAGGATGGCTTGTTCTTCGCGACCTTGAATTTGCTGGCCATGGCCGCGGCCTATTCGCCCAATCCCTATGCCGAATGGGGCTTTGACCTGCCCCTGGATTTGGACACGGGCGCGCTGCGGCCCGAGGTATGGGCGCGCTGGCAAGCCCACGATCCCATCCACCTGGCCGGTGTGTATCGGGACGCCCTGGCTTCGCTGCGCTTTTTGTACCTGGATTGCGGCCTGTACGACGAATACAACCTGCTCTACGGCGCGCGGCAGATGAACCAACGGCTCACCGCGTACGGCATCCCGCACGTCTACGAAGAGTTCCCCGGCGGCCATCGGGGGACGCGCTACCGCTTTGACGTCAGTTTGCGCCTCATGGGCGCGCTCTGGAAGGACGAAGGCTTATGAACGCCACCCTCATCGCATGGCATCATCTGCTTTGGCTCGTGCCCCCGGTGCTTTTGGTGCTGTGGGTGCTCTATCGTTGGGGTTTGGATTGGGTCCAAGCCGGTCGGGCTATGGTGGGCATGGTGGTCCGCTTGGTGCTCATCGGCTTTGGGCTCAAGTATATTTTCGACGCGCCCAACGGCGGCGTGATCTTGCTGGTGTTGAGCGTGATGTTGGCGGCCGCGTCGTGGATCGGCCTGCGCACCCTGCCCCAGGAGGCACGCATGCGGGTTTTGCCCAAGGCCTTTGGGGTGCTGGTGGTGGTCGGGGGCACGATCTTGGCCCTCGTGAGCCAGGGCGTGCTGCGAGCCGATCCGTGGTACAACCCGCGCGTGCTGATCCCGTTGGGCGGCATGATCTTCGCGAACGCGATGAATACCTTGAGCCTGGGCCTCGAACGCTTGCACGCGGAGCTGCGCACCGGCCAGTCCTACGAACCCGCGCGCGAGGCCGCGATGCGCGCGGCCCTGATCCCGGTCATCAACGCGCTGATGTCGGTCGGGTTGGTCTCGTTGCCCGGCATGATGACCGGTCAAATCTTGGCCGGTGTATCGCCCCTCATCGCGGTGCGCTATCAGATCATGGTCATGGCCATGATTTTCGCGGCCTCGGTGCTGAGCTTGGCCGCGCTTTTTGTTTGGGCGCGGCCCGAGCTGCTCGCGACATTGGCGGAGGAGCCAGCATGACCAAGCCGTGCGGCGGTTGGGTCCCCCTGCGCGAAGGGATCACGTATTACGAGCTCTGGAATCCGGACGCGGCCGGGCCCTGGGTCGGCCTCATCCACGGGTTTTCGGTGCCCAGTTTTGTGTGGCACCGGACCGCGCCCGCGCTGGCCGAAGCCGGGCTTCGGGTTCTGGCGCTGGATCTATACGGACGCGGCGCGTCGGGCAAACCGCGCGGGCCTTACACCCGAGCGCGCTTCGTCCAGCAGGTGATCGAGCTCGAGGCCGCGCTGGGCATCTCGGTCGCGGCGTGGGTGGGGTATTCCATGGGCGGCCCGATCGCGGCCGGGGTGTTGGCGCAAGGCCACGGCTACGCGGGGGTCTTCATCGCGCCGGTGGTCACGGGCGCGGTGGTACCCTGGGCCGTGCGCCTCACTGGCCTGCCAGTTGTTGGGCCCTGGTTGATGCAACGCTTTGGCCCCGCGCGCATGGCCCGGGGCATCCGGCAAGAGTTCCAAGGCCGGGTGGACGAGGCGTATGTGCGCCGTTACCTCGCGCAGCTGGCCGACCCGGGCTTTTTGCGCGCGCTGGCCGAGACCGTGCGCGCGGGCATGCTCGACGACCAACGTCCGGTTTATCAAGCGCTGGCCTCGCGGCGCGTGCCCCTGGCCGCGGTGTGGGGCGAAGCCGACCCGGTGGTGCCCTTCGCCCAGCTGGAGGTTTTGGCTTCGCTCGTGCCCTTGACCCAGCGGTTCACCGTGCCCGAGGCCGGGCATCTGGTCCACTATGAGCACGCGGACGCGGTCAACGCCTTTTTGGCCACCTTTTTGCGCGAAGCCCTTTCTGCGGTCGAGGGGGATGTGGGATGAGCGATCTGCGACGCCGTCTGCGCCAATGGGGCGTGTATCCCAAAAAGGGGCTGGGGCAGCACTTTTTGGCCAGTGAGGGCACGTTGGACAAAATCGCGGATGCGGCCCAGCTCGGTCCGGACGATGTGGTGCTGGAGATCGGCCCGGGCTTGGGGGATCTCACCCGGCGTTTGGCTCGTCGTGCTGGCGAGGTCATCGCGGTCGAGCTGGATGAGCGCCTCGCGTTGCCCCTGCGCGGGCTCATGGCCGAGCACCCCAATGTGCGGGTGGTGTTCGGCGATATCCTCGAGCAAGACGTGGGCGCTTTGGTCGGACACCGGCCTTATGTAGTGGTCGCGAACCTGCCGTACTACATCACCGGCGCGGTCGTCCGGCATCTGCTCGACGCGCAACCCCCGCCTGCGCGGATGGTCCTGTTGGTGCAGCGCGAGGTCGCGGAACGCATGGCCCAGGAGCCGCCCGATAGTCTGCTCGCGTTGGCCGTCCAGCTGCATACTCAGCCCGAGGTTCTGTTTCGCGTGCCACCGGGCGCGTTTGTCCCGCGGCCTAAGGTCGAGTCGGCCCTCGTGCGGCTCACCCGCCGCGAGCGCCCGCGCATCCCGCCCGAGCTGATCCCGCGCTTTTGGCGTATCGCGCGCGCGGCCTTCCGCGAACGGCGCAAGCAGTTGCGTAACACCCTCGCGCGCGGGCTTGGCCTGCCCAAGGCCGAGGTCGAGGCATGGCTCGCGCGCGCGGGCATTGCCCCGAACCGCCGCGCGGAAACCCTCACCTGGGCCGATTGGCAACGGCTCACCGAAACCGCGCCGCCCGCTGTGGACGCTTCGGGATCGCGGCCAGCCTCTACTTGAATTCGTCCGGGTTCACCCCAGGGGAACGCGCACCTACCGCGCGGGGTTCAACCCCGCCGCGGGGCAATCCTGCCTGCCAAAGGTTTAGACCTGGCCGTCTACGCCCACGTCCTCCCGCCATTCGAGCTCATACGGGCCGATGAACACGGTGTCGCCGTCTTGAATGCCGGCCTCGCGGAGGGCTTGTTTGACGCCCAACGCTTCCAAGATGCGTTGAAAACGCCGCACAGCTTGAGGATATTCCCAATATGTCATAGCGGCCGCGCGCTCCAGGGCCTTGGAGTGCACCCGGAAGCCTTCGGGCAGGCGCTCAATGCGGAACGCGCGCGGGTCTTCGGCCTCGGGTCGGTAGACCGGGATGTCTTCGGTCTGGGCTTCGGGCGGTGGGGTGGCCTGGAGCAGCTCGTAGGCACGCCAGAGTACGCGCGATACGCCCTCGCCGGTTAACGCGGAAATGGGGTAAATTTCGTAACCACGAGCCTGGATCGCGTCCCGCACTTGGGGCCAGCGCGCGCGGACCTCGGGCAGGTCCATTTTGTTGAAGGCCACGATCTGGGGTTTCTGCGCCAAATTCGGGTCGAAAAGCGCGAGTTCCGCGTTGATTTGGTCGAAGTCGGCTACCGGATCCTGGCTGAGTCCGTCGAGTAGGTGGATCAGCACCCGAGTGCGCTGGATATGCCGCAAGAAGTCATGGCCCAGGCCGACCCCGCGATGCGCGCCTTCGATCAAGCCCGGGATGTCGGCCAGGACGAAGGATACGTCATCATCGAGCTGGACGACGCCCAGGTTGGGCGTGAGGGTGGTGAAGGGGTAGGGGGCGATTTTGGGTTTGGCCGCGGTGACTTTGGCCAAGAAGGTCGACTTCCCCGCGTTCGGGACGCCTACCAAGCCGACGTCCGCGATGAGTTTGAGCTCTAGACGCAAGCGGCGCTCTTCGCCGGGTTCGCCCTTTTCGGCCAGCCGCGGGGTCTGAAACCGGGCGGATTTGAACCGCGCGTTCCCGCGGCCTCCGCGTCCGCCCCGGGCTACGACGAGCCGCTGCCCGGGCTCGGTCAGGTCGCCCAGCAATTCGCCCGTGTCCGCGTCATACACCAGCGTGCCCGGCGGGACGGGGATGATAAGAGGTTCGGCCGATTTGCCCGTCTGGTTGTTCGGCCCGCCACGGCCTCCCGGTTGGGCCGCGAACTTGCGACGGTGCCGAAATGAGGCCAGGGTGTTGAGGTGGGGGTCGACTTCCAAAATGACGTCCCCACCCCGGCCTCCGTCACCGCCGTCCGGGCCGCCCCGGGGCACGTATTTTTCCCGCCGGAAGTGGACAATGCCGTCGCCACCTTTGCCCGCGCGTACCGAGATTTCCACTTGATCCACAAAATCGGGCATGCGTTCGCTCCTCCTCACGAGGCGGTTTGGGTGTGGATGGGTTGCACCAGGCCGAGAAAAAGCCAACGGTGGGTCGCGGGATCGTACCCAACCTCAACGTAAGCCGCGTTGGTGAGCACGAATTGGGGACCGAGGAAGTTGGGTTGCGGGGCAATCCCTAAGATATTGTACAGCATCATGTTGATAAGTCCACCGTGGGCGACGATCAAATACCGCGCCGGAGGGCGTCGCATGAGCTTTTGCAATACCCGGCCCGCGCGTACGTATAAGTCCCAAATGCTCTCGCCGGTTTCGCCCAGGGGCGCATACAAAGGGAGGAAGGACGGCATCTCCCGGAGCACGTCTTCATGGGGACGTAGGGTCCAGCGCCCGATGTCCCGTTCCATGAGCATGGGGTCGTATTCGGGCTCGGGCAGGCCGAGTTCGTCGACGAGCAGCCGCGCGGACTCGGCCGCGCGGCGCAACGGGCTCGCGAGGACGTAGTCAAACGTACGTTGCTGCTGACGCCATTGCCGCGCCAAAGCTCGAATTTGGTCCCGGCCGCGTTGGGTGAGCGGCAGGTCGCCTTGGCCCTGGCGCAAGGCTTGCGCGTTGCCGACCGATTCCCCGTGGCGAACCCAGGTGAAGTGATACGGCACGTCCACCCATTGCCCGGGGATTTGCGCGCTCATGGTCCTAGCTCCAGTTGGGCTTGTCCTCGTTCGTCGGGCAGGGGGCGAATGGCGTCCGGCTCGTCGTAACGGGGGTTGTTCACGCGACGGGTCACAGGGTAGCCCTGCATCCGCTCAGCCGGGAACGGCGCGAGCCACGGGCGGGCTTCGTCATAAGTGAGCTCACCCGGTCGGAGCCACAGGTCGAAGGCCTCGCGGGGCAGAATCACGGGCATGCGCGGGTGCAAGGGGCGCACGCGCTCGTTGGCCTCCGTGGTGAGCAACGCGCACGTGAGCAACTCCGAACCGTCGGGCGTGAGCAATCGGTCCCAAATGCCCGCGATCGCAAAAGGTTCGCCCTGGTCCACGATGAAGCGCCAGGGTTGTCGCTGGCCCTTGGGGCCCGTCCACTCATAGAACCCATCCGCGAGGATGAGGCATCGGCGGTAGCGCGCGGCACTGCGGAAGGTGGGCTTTTGCCACAGGGTTTCGGCGCGTGCGTTGATAAAAGAGCGATAGCGCCCTTGGGGGTCGGGCTTGGCCCAGCGAGGGATAAAGCCCCACAAATAAAACGTGGCCTGCTCAGGCGAAGCATTGGGAACCACGAGCAAAGGCTGATTGGGCGCGAGGTTATACCGCGGCCGCCAACCGGTCGGGATGCGAAACTCGGGGAAGGCCGCTTGTAGGCGCTCGGGCGACGTGGCAAGGGTTAGACGCGTGCACATGCAATGGCCCCTCGGTCTGAGATACGCGTTCCACGAGGAGAGGATAACACATTAGTAGACAATCGGTAGTTGACAGGATTGGCCAGCTTTTACCTTCTTCACCAAACTAGACAGTCGGTAGTTGTAATACCTCAAGACATCGTGCCGAAAATAGGGTCTAATGGCCGTATCCTGGGATGTGGGAGGCGTGACATGACCCTGGTGGCGGAACGTGAACAGGCCATCCATTTGCTGCGGGCGGAGCTTACGGTTGACGAAGTGGCCATGAAACTGAAGCGCAGCGAACGGTGGGTGCGGAAGTGGCGCGCCCGCTTCCGGCAAGAGGGCTGGGCCGGGCTGCAAAGTCGCTCCCGCCGGCCCAAGCGGTTGGCCCGGCAACTTCCAGCGCATCATCGGCAAGCCATTCGAGCCGCACGGAGCCAGTTGGAAGCCGAGGCTGCCCGTGGCGAAGGGTTGAAGTACATCGGCGGTCCGGCCATTCGCACGCGCTTGCGGGAGCAGGGCCTGCACCCCTTGCCTAGTGTGGCTACCATCGAACGGGTGATTCGTGAGGCCGGGATGACCCGGCCCTATCGTCCCAACCCAAAGCCTAAGGTGCATTACCCTCGCCTGAAGGTCACGGCACCGCAGACGCACATCCAGGTGGACATCGTGCCGCACTACCTGAAAGGGGGGCAGCGGATGGCCTGCTTCAACGCCATCGATGTCGTCTCCCGGTATCCCACGGGACGCGCCTATGCCCGACGGCGGTCCATGGATGCCGAAGCCTTTTTGGGCCAGGTGTGGGCTGAATTGGGCGTGCCCCACTACACGCAGGTGGACAACGAAGGCTGTTTCAGCGGCGGCACGGCCCATCCCTATGTCCTGGGCCGTGTGGTCCGTCTGGCCTTGCAGGCGGGGACCGAGTTGGTCTTTTCGCCCGTCTATCATCCCCAAAGCAACGGCTTCGTGGAACGCTTC
>JAADEP010000202.1 GCA_013153335.1 Chloroflexota bacterium | reverse complement strand
GAACCCGCAACGCGCGCCATCCTCGATGCACCACGGGTTCATCAGGCGGGACCGCGGCCGCGCGGGTGATGAGGGTGGTCTCGTGCGGCGTGCGCATCACGGCCGCGAGGGGTCCCTGCCATACCCACGCGGGGATCGACGCGCGCGGGCCGCGCCGCACCAGCGCGAGGTCTTCCGGTTCCACGATCAACGTCCAGGCCATGCCCCCTTCTCCTCCAGGGACCGCGCGAGGCGGCCCCGGGTTTACGCGAGGGTAATGTCGCCCAAGACCACCGGACGCCGCGCGCCTGTGGCCGCGGGCAGGTTCCCGGGCCGTCCGTGCCACGTCTCATACGCCAAAATCGCGAAGGCCAAAGCTTCTTTGGCATCCACGGGCAGCCCGAGCTCATCCGAAGTCCGCACCTGCGCGGGGGCCAACAAACGTCGGAGATGGTCCATGAGGACGGGGTTGTGCGCGCCCCCGCCGCTCACGATGACTTCCTCTGGGTATGCGGGCAGGAACTCGCGGTAGGCCCAGGCAATGGTGTGCGCGGTCAACGCGGTCAGAGTTGCGAGAATGTCTTCGCCGCGCAGGCCGCGCGCCTGGGCCTGGGCCCAAAGCTCGTCCAGATAAGCGGGGCCGAAGAGCTCGCGGCCCGTGGATTTGGGCGGCGGCTTTTGGTAATAAGGATGCTGCAGCCACGCGCGCAAAAGGGTTTCGTCGACCTGGCCCTGGGCCGCGAGCTGGCCATCCCGGTCGTAGGTTTGCGCGCCCCCCGTGAGCCGCGCGACCGCGAGATCGATGAGCACGTTGCCGGGGCCTGTGTCGAACGCGAAGGCCTTCCCCAGTGCGTCGTCGCCTTCTTGCGGGGGAAGGTAGGTCACGTTGGCGATGCCGCCCACGTTTTGGGCCGCGCGCACCCGCTGCGGATGGGTCAACAGCAAGACGTCGACGTACGCGACCAGGGGCGCGCCCTGGCCGCCCGCGGCCATATCCCGCGCCCGAAAATTGCTCACTACCGGGATGCCCGTACGCTCCGCGATCACCGCGGCTTCGCCCAGTTGCAACGTCGCGGGTGGGTTCGCGTCGGGCGCGTGCCATACTGTCTGGCCGTGGGAGCCGATGAGCGCGACCTCGCGCGGGTGCAGCCCGGCTTCCTCGATAGCTTGAAGGACAGCCTGGGCGAAGATCTCTCCCAACCGCATGTTGAGCACACAAAGCCGGTCTACCGTGCCGGTTTCGGGTTGCATGGCCTCCAAAATGGCCGCGCGCACCTCAGGCGGATAGGGATAGGTGGCGACGTGCACCACGTTCCATTGCAACCGCGGGGGCGCGCCGCGCAAGTCCACCAGCGCGACGTCTACGCCATCCGCCGATGTTCCGGACATTACCCCAGCGACGAGCATAATGCTTTCGCCTCCTGGTGCAAGGCTAAGCGCCAATCCGAGATGGGGGTGCTATCTCGACCGAAATATACCCGGTTGGTCAAGGCCGCAATGACCAAATCGCAGTCAGGGTCGACGAAAAGGGACGTGCCCGTGAAGCCGGTATGCCCAAATGTCCGTGGGCCCAGGGGATGGCTGGCGCTGCGCGGCGCGGGCGACCACAAGGCCCAGCCCAAACCCCGGCGCACCGGGCCTTCGGCAGCCTGAAGTTGAACCGCTTGCCGCGCGAGATCCGGGCCTAACAGCTCGGCCAGGGGCCCGTGGCCGCGGGTCGCGTCGAGCCAGGCCTGGCCAAAGGCCGCGACCTCGGCCGCGGTGCTGAACAGCCCCGCGTGGCCCGCGACGCCGCCCAAGCGCCATGCGTTCTCATCGTGCACTTCCCCGCGCACGCGGCGCCCTCGCCAGGGGCATGCTTCGGTCGCGGCCACCGCGCCCGGGGGCAGAGGCTCGCGGCGATGAGCCGGTCGATACCCGGTCGCGCGCAGGCCCAGCGGCTCGAGGACCAAGGCGTGCACCGCCTGGTCCAAAGGTCGGCCTGCCAAGGCTTCTACCGCCCATCCCAAAATCATAAACCCCACGTCAGAATAAATCACCCGCTGCCCTGGGGGATAGGCGAACGGCGTGCCCAACACCGTGGCCCGCAAGGCCTCGGGTTCAAGGGTGTAGAGCCGGGTCCACGCGGGCAAGCCCGCGCTGTGGGTCAACACGTGCTGAAACGTAACCTGGGCTGCGTCGATCAAGCCATCGTGTCGACTGGGCTGCACCGTATACCCGGGCTGCAGCGGATGAGGATACGCGCGCACGGGCCGCAGCCCTTGAAATTCAGGCAGGACCGCGGCCACCGGGGTGTTGAGGCCAAGCTCGGGCGTGCGGGCCACCAGATGGAGAAACGCGGTCGCGACAAAGGGCTTGGTAATCGAAGCGAGGTCGAAGAGGGTATGTCGCGTGGTCACCTGCTCGCCCGCGGCTTCAGGGTCAGGCCAGCCCACCGCGCGGTGATACACCGCGCGCCCGCGGTGACGAACTTGCACCACGGCCGCGGTATAGACCCGATCCAGCCCTTGTTGCAAGACAGGGTCTAAGGCCTGCTCCCACGACGCCATACCAAACCTCCGCGAAGAGTATAGCACAGGGCCCATCCGGCCAATCCTTTCGGTTTTTCTCATCTCGCTCTCCAAATTCTTTAAACCTTGCGAGCTATGCTTAACCCGCTAAACACGGACCGAGCCGAAGTCGGCAGGTCGGAGGTGCGAGTGACCGCGATTTCACGAGGCTTTCCCAAGCACATCGCACTGCCCCGGGAGCACGGGGCTTGGATCCTCTTCCTAAGCCCTCTGATCATCGGGCTCGCTTTGGCCCCTGATTGGACCCCGGGCACGAGCGTGCTGGTCCTCACCGCGGTCGCGGCCTTTCTCATTCGCGAGCCGGCTTCGGTGTTGGTGAAAATTTGGGCAGGCCGGCGCACCCGGGCGGACCTGGCCCCTGCCCTGCGGTATTTTGTGCTGTACGCGCTGATCGTGGTGCTCGGCCTGGTGGCCCTGGTCCGCATGGGATATGGGTTCGTCCTGCACCTGGCCGTGCCCGGGCTGCTGGTCTTCGCGTGGCACATGTACTTGGTCTACCGGCGCCAGGAACGGCGCCAGCTCGGGGCCGAGGTGGTGGGCGTGGGCGTGCTCTCGCTGACCGCGCCCGCGCTGGTCTGGATCTCGCATGGCCGGTACGAGCCGTACTATTGGTGGCTGTGGCTGCTCATCTGGCTGCAAGAAGCGGCCGCGGTGGTGTTCACCTTTCTGCGGCTGGAGCAGCGAACCTGGCGGGCGGTTCCGCCGCTGAAGGAGCGCTTGCGCGCGGGGGCTCGGGCCATGGCTTACGCGACCTTCAACTTGGCCTTTGTCGCGCTCATGGGCGCGTTGGGCCAGCTGCCTGCCTGGCTTTGGGTCGCGTATCTGCCCCAATGGGTTGAGAACCTCTGGGGCACGCTCTCGCCCGCGATTCGCTGGAGCGCGATCCGCATTGGCTTGCGGCAAATGGTGATTACGATTTTGTTCACGGGATTGTTCATCCTGACCTGGAATCGGTAACCCTCCCTTATCCCTCCCTCCTGTGCGTTGCGCCGGGCCCAAACGCCCGGCGCAATGCGTTTAACCCTCAGCCGGCAGGCCCACTCGAAGCCTGGGGTCAGGCATCAGGTCGTGAGGCTCGTGTGGCTCACGCCGCGCGCATAGCCGTACCCGCTTCGAACCCAAAGCGGGCCGAAACGCGCGGTCGAGCTGGTCCCAGGCCGGTGGTCTGGCTCGGGCAAAGGGATGGCGGCCATCGGTAGGCTTGGATTGCACGCGTTGTGGAAACGGTCAAGCGACGAGGGGGAGGCGAAGCGCCGCCGCGGGCTGGAAGCCCGCGGCTAGCATAAAATTGCGGCGAATTATTCAGCCCAACGTGCGGGCCTGCGGCAGGTGGTGAATTTGTAGCGGGCGGGTTCCGCCGCCCGCGGGTCAGGCGCGGATTCCGTCGCCCGCAGCATGGGCTGCTACAAGATTTGCCTGCGCCCGTAGACTTGGGCCGTGGGCCGAAGAGCCCGGCTTAGCCCTTGAGGCCGCTGCGCGCGATGCTCTCGGTGAATTGCTTTTGGGTCAGGAAGTAGAGGATGAGAATGGGGATGACCGCGATCACCGCGCCGGCCATCTGCAGGTTCATCTCTGCCCCGGCTTCGTCCACGAACTGATACAGCCCCACCGCGATGGGGCGCCACTCGGGCGAGTTGGTCACCAGAAGCGGCCAGGCCAGCGCGTTCCACGAGCCGATGAACGAGAGCACGGTGATCACCAAGATCGGCGCTTTGGATAGGGGCAAGACCACGTACCAAAGGAATTGCAAATGGTTCGCGCCGTCGATCTGGGCCGCGTCAAACAGGTCGTCGGGGATTTGGGCGAAGAACTGGCGCAGCAAAAAGATGCTGAACACGCTGCCCATGAAGGGAATGGTGAGCGCAGGCCAGTTGTTTACCCATTTGATGGGCCCCACGCGGCCCAACCAGGTCACGGTCAAAAAGTTGGGGATGACCAACACCATGGCCGGAACCATCATGGTGCTCAACAGAATGCCAAAGAGCAGGTCACGCCCCGGGAAGCGCATGCGTGCGAAGGCATATGCGGCCAGGATGCTGAACGTGAGCTCGCCGGCCAGGGTGATCAGGGTGATTTGCACGGTGTTGAAGAAATACTCGGAAAAGTTGCCTTCCCGCCACGCGATAACGTAGTTCTCCCAATGGAGCTGGCTTGGAATGAGCTTGCCCGCGATGGCCTCGCCCAGGCTCATGAGCGAAACCGAGACCATCCACATGAAGGGCAACAGCGCGATGATGGCCCCGATGATCAGCACGCCATACACCAATGCGCGCAAAACCCAGCGCTGGATGCGATACCGCCGAGACGCACGCCGAGGTTGGGACGAGCTCATGCGAGCACCTCCGTCATCCGAACCATCGCGCGAGCAAAGGCGCGATCACCAATGCCGGGAGGAGATTCCCCACGCGAATGCGGCGCACCTCGAGCAGGCTGCTCAAGGCCAACGCGACCAGGAGCACGCCGCCCGCGCCGTTGAGCTCGGCCAGCATCGCGTCGGTGAATACGCCTTGGAGTTGCGCCGCGAGCAGGGTCAATCCCCCTTGATAAAGCAGAATCACCACTACCGAAAAGAGCACCCCAACGCCCATGGTCGAGGCAAAGGCCAGGGCCGCGAAGCCGTCCATGGTCGCCTTGGTGGCCAGGATTTGGTATTCCCCTGTCAGCCCATCTTGGATGGAGCCCAAAATGGTCATGGGTCCGACGCAAAACAGCAGCGACGCGGCCAAAAAGCCTTGCACAAAACGCGAGGACGTGGTGCCTTCGCCTGCCGCGCCGCGCGAGAAGCGCCGCTCGAACCACGCGCCCAAATTCGCCAATCCCTCTTCGATGTGCAAAGCTTCGCCCAATAGCCCGCCGAACAAAATGGCCAGCAGCACACGAATGGGATTTTCCGAGTCCCCAAACATCTGCACGCCCAACAGCAAGGTGAACACGCCCAGACCGTAGAAGACGGTTTGCCGCGCGCGTTCGGGCAAGCGCGCCCCAAACAAGAGGCCCAGTGTGCCGCCGAGAAGCACTGTGCCGACGTTAATCCACGTTCCGATCATGGGCCTTTCCCTCAGATAGAGGCTGGACGCGCGCGGCTTCGGCGCCTGCGGCTTGGTTTTCCCACAGCTCCAGCACGAAGCACAAGGACGAGAGGCGATTGAGGTAGGCCAGCAGCGCGGGGTTTTGCACCCGGCCTTCCCGGTGCAGGGTCACCACGCGGCGCTCAGCCCGGCGAGCGACCGTACGCGCGAGGGCCCAAAACGCCCCAGCTTGGGTTTCGCCCGGCAAAATGAAGACCCGCGGGGCCGGCACGTCGGCCTCCAGCTGGTGGATCTGCTCTTCGAGCCACGCGACGTGGCTCGCGTCTAAGGTGCGAAACCGATCCGCGTTCTCGGGCGTGGCCGCAACTTCGGCCATGATTTGGTACAAGTGCTGCTGGATCTGCCCGGCCAGCGCGCGGCTGCGTTCGGTGCGGCTGAAGGCCTTGGCCAGGCCCAGCACCGCGCTCAATTCGTCGAGCGTGCCAATCGCCTCGGGTTGGGGATGGTCTTTGGGCACCCGTTCCTTGCCCAGCAGGCCCGTGAGACCCTGGTCGCCTGTAGCGGTGTAAAACGCGCTCTGCTTGCTCATGGCCTTCGCTCCTGGTTTGGTCCATATTGTACCAAGGTCAATGCCGAAAAAGGCCCTTCAGCGGTCCGACGGAAACAACGCGGGGAGGAAGGGACGGCGTGTGGCCAGGCCTAAACGTTGTCCGTCGGTCCAGAGGTGCAAGACGCCCATGGTGGCTGGGCGCCACACCTGGCCCGAGTAGTGCTTTGGCAGCTGGTTGCTTCGGTCATATCCCGCTCGCGGCGCGGGGCCCAACACCACCAACCGAGGCTCCGCGTCGGCGATTGCCCGAATCAGGTCCGGCGTGAGCAGCGCAGCGTGCCCTACGAGGTAAAGGGTCGCTCTGCCCGTCGGGGTCAGGGCTTGCGGGTCAAAAGCCCAAATCATGCGCGCGCGGAACCGGTCGAACGCGACGTCGAGCACACCCCCGCGCGGGGTTTGTTGAACCAGGGTCACGGTCCACGAGCCCTGGCGCAAACGCTGGCCAGGCTGTGCGTGCACGACGAGGATCTCCTCAGCTTGCAGAGCTTCTCGCAGCGCGCGATATGCGGGGTCGCGGCCCGCGGTTGGAATCCACCACACGCGTTGCGGAGTGTAGCGATCGAGGGCCCGGGGCAGGGCTTGCAGCGCGTCTTGCCGGTTGGATGCCACGATCCACCACGCGAAGTCCGGTCCAGCATGCCAACGCGCCAACGCGCGGTCCAGCGCGAGCGCGTCACGGCCTCCGTTCACCAAGACCCACCCGCCTTGGGGTCCGCGCGCGAGCACAACCTGTTCTCCGGGCAAGGGCAAAAACCAAAGGTGCAGCAAACCGTCGGGCTGGTTCGCGATACGGCCCCAGAGGCCGATATCCAGGGTGAACAGCGCCAGCGCGAGCAGGCCAGGTTGCAACACCGGTTGCAAGATGGGCTTGAGGTACGGCCATAAGGCCCGTCCCCCTAGCAGAAAGGCGTAATAAAGCGCGATGGCCCACCAAGGCGGTGGGGGCAGGGTCAAAGTGGTCACGCTGGCCTGGGCAAAGGCCTCGACCGCGCGGATGGTGAGCGCGGCCCAGGGCCAGGCGAGCCAGGCCAGTACCTGCCCGGCCGGAGCCCATACCAACCCTACAAGCAGGGCCAACCCACCGAGCACCATGAGCGGGCTTTGCAAGGGAAGGACGACCGGGTTCGCGAGCAGGCCAATTAGCGAGACTTTGCGGAAGTAATACACCGACAACGGGATGGTCATGATTTGCGCGGCCAGGGTTAGCAGGAAGAACTCGCTCAACCCGGGCAGTAGGGCCCGCACCCACCGCGGGGCGAGATAACGCTGCAGCCAGGCCGCGGCGCCCTGGGTCAAGGGTTCGGCAAAGACGAGCAGGCCCAGCGTCGCGGCGAACGAAAGCTGGAATCCGATGTCGAACAAAACCCATGGCTGCACCCCGGCCATGAGCGCCGCGGTAAAGGCCAAGGTCGTATACCCATGGGTGCGACGCCCGAGCTGTTGGGCGATCAGCGCGGATCCGCCCATTAGCGCGGCCCGCACCACCGCGGCATCTGCACCGACCAGCAGGGTGTAAAGCGCGATGGCCAGGATCGCGACCAGGGCTCCAACCCGACGACCCAGCCAGCGGCCCAAACCTCGGGTCATCAAGCCCGCAATCACGGTGATGTTGAAGCCGCTGATGACGATGATGTGGGCCGTCCCGGTCTCGCGAAACGCGTCATAAAGTTGGGGCGAGATGTCGCCTTCCAACCCGAGCAAGATGCCCGCGAACAAACCGGATTCCGGCGCAGGCCAATACTTCCGCACCAGCGCGTAGGCCCGGTCGCGCAGCGCGAAGATCCACGCCCAAGGCGAGAGCATGCTCCCCCGCCGGATCCATCCCCCTTCTTCCGCGTCAAGCACGGCGACCGCGCCGTAACGGGCCAGGTATGCCCGGTAGGATGTGGATGTGCGCGGGGCCCATAGCCGGCCCACGAGGGTGACTTCATCGCCATAACGCCAGTCGTGCGCCAAAAGCCAGGGCACTCGGGCCAAGACCCGGCCCTTGAGCTCGGCCGCATGGGATGGCTCTTGGGCCAAGGCTACGCGTGAGACCTCAAGGATGAACCGCATTTCGTCGCCCTGCGGACCCAGAGGCCGTACGATGCGGCCCCGAACCCGCACATACGCGCCCTGTTCGGCCAGCGCGCGCAATTGGGCTTCAGATAGGGGAAGCTCGCGGGCGAATTGGCCGCGGGCCATACCCAACGCGGCTGCGACCAGCACCGCCCACGGCGAAACCCGAAGCAGCCAGAAGGAAGGCCGCCATCGCGGCCGCAGCAGGCCCAGGCTCGCTGCGGCCACGGCCAACCCCAGCGAGAGCGTCCCCGCGCCGCCCAAGCGCAGACCGGCCAATACGCCCACGATGAAGGCTAACGAAAGGATCAGCAACGTCATGCCCGCGCTCCTCAGCCCTCGAGGCCTGCCTTGGCCTGGGGACTGTCCTGCCGCTGGCCCAAATGCCGCGCGTTCCGGAAGACGGAACCCTGGGCCCCGGTTGCGCCGCCAGGTCTCCTCGGCCCGGGGTATGGCCGGAAGTCGTCAAACCGAGCTCGTGGTTGGAGGTGTATCCTCGGATGGGACAGGGTCTCCCGGTTCACGGGCTTCATAACCCAGCTGAAGTTCGGCCCATCCTCCTCCAACCCTCCTCGCCTGAAGGGGCTGCCTCCCTACGGGCAGACAAAAATTGGTACCCAGCCGAAGAAATCGCACCAAAGGTAGTTGGCGTCCACCCACCATAAGAACATCCCAAAGACGACCAAAAAGCCCACCACCGCGGCGAGCACGGCAATCGCCTTGGAATGGGTTTGCCAAAAGGAAGGGGCGGCCTCAGGCGCCCAGCCCTGGGGTTCCGAGACCGAGGGCTCCCGCACCGGGGGCGTGACTGGCGCGGGGGCGGGCGATACGGGCTCCCGGGTGAGGTCCAGCGCCGTGAGGTCCTCCGTGCCCCGGGGCTCGGCCGCGAGCTCCGTTTGAGCCGCATCCTCGGTCGGGATGACGCGGGTGGGGGTTGCCGTGACATCTTCATCGCTGAGAACCCGGGCGATGACGTAAGAGCTGAACAGGATGCGGTCCCCGGGTCGCAAGGGATGGGGCTTGTGCGGGGGCAAGCGGGTGCTGTTGACCCACGTGCCGTTGGTGGAATTAAGGTCCTCGATCGCCCAGCCATCCCCTTGGGGGAACAGGCGTGCGTGATGGCGCGAAACCTCAGGGAGCGGGAGGACAATGTCGTTGTCTTGACTGCGCCCTACGCGAACTTCGGGGCCTTCCAACGGTCGAGGCTCATCGGAGAGCTGGGGATGCTCGAACTGAAGATACCACGGCATCGATACACCTCCAACAAAAAGGATCGTCAACGCGCGCCCGGGGCCGGCGTGGGCCGCGGCCCGAGGATCGCGGTGCCGATGCGAACGAACGTCGCGCCTTCCTCAATCGCAACTTCGAAGTCGTGACTCATGCCCATGGAAAGGTGTTCCCAAGACGATCGCGGGAACGCGCGTGCCAGAAAATCGCGCAGGCGGCGCAAGCGCTGGAAGAAGGGTCGCACGTCTTCAGGGTCGGGGCGCCAGGGCGGAACGGTCATCAAGCCTTGCACTTGAAGCCGCGGGAGCGCGAGCACGCGCTCGATCTCAGGGAGCAAGGTGGGCCATTGGGCTTCGTCCCAGGCGGGCCAACCCGACTTGCTGGCTTCGCCGCCGACGTTGAACTCGAGTAGCACGGGCAGGGTGCGGTCGCGCGCCGCGCAAAGGCGATCCAAGCGCTCGGCAATGCGCACCCGGTCCACGGAATGCATCATGGCGAAGTGTTCCACAACGAGAGGGGCTTTGCGGCGTTGCAGATGCCCGATCATGTGCCACCGGGCATCCGGGAAGGACGGACGCAAGGCCTGAATCTTGGGCACAGCTTCTTCAGGGTAGTTTTCGCCCAAGTCGCGCGCGCCCGCTTCGAGCACGGCCTGCACGCGTTCGAGGGGCTGGGCTTTGGTCACAACCACCAGGCGCACCTCGCGCGGGTCGCGGCCCGCGCGTTGGGCCGCGCGGGTGATGCGCTCCAGGACCGCGTGATATCGTTCGGCGATGGACGTCAAGGTCGCGGGCATCGAAGCCTCCTGCGAAGGGCATGACGTAGGGTTAGTGCCACAAGGTCAGACCGAGCGCGAGCACCGCGCCCAGCGCGACCAACGCGATCAGCACGCCATCCCACGGCGTCGCCGGGAAGCTCGGCGTTGGCACGGGCTCAAACGCCCGCGCGCTCATGGGCGGGATGACGCGAGCACTGGGGCCCATCAAGGCCTCGAGGAACGCTTCAACCGAGGGGGGGCGATCATCGGGGTGAAGGCGCAGACCCCATAGAATCGC
>JAADEP010000182.1 GCA_013153335.1 Chloroflexota bacterium | reverse complement strand
GTCAACATCCCCATGGCCAGGGGGCTGTAGGCCAGGATGGTGATGCCGCGCGAGCGCGCGTAGTCCAGCAAGCCTTGGAACTCGATATCCCGGCGCAACAAGCTATACTCGAGCTGGTTGGAAGCTAGAGGCAAGCCGTGGTCGGCCAAGATGGCCTCGGCCACTTTCATCTGCTCGAGGTTGTAGTTCGATACCCCAGCGGCGCGCGCGAGCCCGGCTTGCACTTGCTCGGCGAGGGCTCGGACCCACACCCGAATATCGCGCGGGGGCCAGGGCCAATGGATCTGATATAGGTCCACGTAGGGGCGCCGCAGGCGGCGCAAAGAGCCTTCGAGGGCGCGGCGCAGCGCGCGGGCGCGCCAGCGCCAAGGATAGGGAAAGAACTTGGTGGCGATCACCACCTGATTCCGCGTGGCCTCGTCTTCTTCCGCGAGAAAAGTGCCCAAAAAGCGCTCGGCTCGGCCCCAGCCGTAGACTTCCGCGGTGTCGAAAAAGGGCACACCGCCGCGCACCGCGGCACGGAACGCGGCACGCAGGTCGGCTTCGTTATACTCACGGCCAAATCCCCACATCACCCGGTCCCCCCAGGCCCAGGTGCCGATCCCCATTCGGGGGATGCGGATGTCGGTTTGGCCCAAGGGCACCTGCTCGAACGGGACGGGTTCGCTCATGCCATCCCCCTGATGCACAAAGCGGCGCGCCCTGCGCGCCGCCTTGCGCCTTTATTCCTTTTTCTCAGGTGGGGCCGGTAGCCGTTTGGATTCCGGCGGTTCGAGCACTTGGTCCACCAAGCCGTATTTGACGGCCTCGTACGCGGTCATGTAGACATCCCGGTCGGTATCGCGCTCGATGACCTCGACCGGTTGGCCGGTATGCAGGGCCAAAATACGGTTGAGCTCGTCTTTGAGCCGCAAGATCTCTTTGGCTTGAATTTCGATGTCCGTCGCCTGCCCACGCGCACCGCCTAGAGGTTGGTGCATGTGGATGGTCGCGTGGGGCAGCGCGTAACGTTGGCCCTTGGTCCCCGCGGCGAGCAACACGGTGCCGAAGGACGCGGTCACGCCCACCGCGACCGTGCTGATGGGATTGGTGATCATCTGCATGGTGTCATAGATAGCCAGGCCCGCGTAGATCTCTCCGCCCGGGGAGTTGATGTACATCTGAATCGGGGCTTCGGGGTCTTCTCGGTTCAGGTAGAGCAGCTGGGCCACGATCAGGTTCGCGATGTGGCTTTCAATGGGCGTGCCCAGGAAGATGATGCGTTCCTTCAAAAGCAGCGAGAAGATGTCGAACGCTCGTTCCCCCCGCGGGGTTTGTTCGATGACCATGGGGATCAAATTGTGGGGCAACATCTTGCGCCTCCTCATCGTGTGGGCAACCGTTGACTTAAGCCTCGTTTTCGGCCACGGTCGAAGCCTCGTCGTCAGCTTCAGGAGCTTCAACCGCGGGTTCGCTTTCGCCTTCTTCGGCTGCCGCCGGGGCATCGGCCTGATCCGCAGCCTCGGCAGGCGCGGCTTCGGACGCGGCCTCGGCTTGCGCTTCGGGCTCGTTCTCGGCCATATCGGGCGTATCCGCGACTTCAGCTTCGTCCGTTGCAGGCTCGGCCGCGCTCGCGGTTTGCTCTTGTTCCTCGGCTTCGACTTCGCCCTTGGCTACGCGGACCACGTGTTCCAGCGCTTTCCGGCGTAGTTCTTGCACGAGCCGTTGCAAAAAGAGTTCTTGCACGACCTCCGGATGCTTCTTTTGGAAGCGCTGCAGTTCCCGGACGTCGTGGTTGAGTTGCGCCAGGAGGTCTTCCGCGACCTCGGCCAAGATCTGGTTGAGTTCTTGCTCGCCGAGTTCGAACTGTTCTTGCTCCGCGATGTGGCTCAAAAGCAGGCGCTTTTTGAGATGCTTTTCGACCTCTTGGCGTACTTCTTCCTTGTCCAGGTCCAGTTCCGTATCGGTCAGCTGGGAGAGGTAACGCGCTTCGGATTCCAGGCGCTCTTTGGGATAGCGGATGGTCGCGCGCTCTAACAGCGCGTCGAGCACTTGGTTCTCGTATTCGCGCGCATATTGGGCGGAGCGGCGTTGTTGCAGCTCGTGGCGCATAGCCTCGCGCAGCGCATCGACCGAGGCATATTCGGTGTTCTCGCGCACGAACTCGTCCGTCAGCTCGGGCACCTTGGGCTCTTGGATCTCCTTGACGCGCAACTTATAGGTCACCGTTTTCCCACGCATGTGCTCGGTCGCCGCGTCGTCTGGATAGGTGTAGCTCAGGGTTGCTTCATCCCCGATATTCAAGCCGGCCAATTGCTTGGAAAACCCGGGGAAGGGCCACTCTTCGGGGTCCTCGTCTTCTTTCACCAAAAGCGAGACCTCTTGTTGATCGATGGATTGGGGCTCTTGACCCGGAGCCTGGATCTGGCCTTCCAGATCCATGATGACCACGTCCCCAAATTGCGCGGCGCGTTCAACCGGCTCCATGCGAATAAAAATGCGGCGCCATGAATCCAGGGCCTGATCCACTTCTTCGTCGCTTACTTGCGGCGGCTCATAAGGGATGCGGAGGTCGGAATAGTCATCCAGATGAATCTCGGGTTGCAGGGGCACGCGCAGAACCACCGTCAACGGTTCATAGGAAACGATCTCTTCCACTTGCGCCGGGCCATCGGCTTTAACCTCAGCGGTTTCGAGGATTTGCTCGTAGTTCGAGTCAAGCAGCTCTTGTATGGCCTCTTGGGTTAGGGTTTCCTCTCCTACCCGGCGCGCCACCAATGCATACGGCGCCTTGCCGGGCCGAAAGCCCGGGAAACGCAGATGCTTCGCGTACGCGCGGGCGATTTTACGCTTGGCTTGTTCGAGCGCATTTTTCTCAAACGTCACGGTGAGCTTCGCGTGGTGCTCATCCGGAAGAAGTTCCTTGGTGACCGTGAACATACCCATCCTCGCTGACCAAAGAGAATTCCCCACAGGGCAGAGCGATTATATCACGGTGCACGGGGCGCGGTAGCTCGATTTACGCTTTTTTGTGTCGGGAAAAGAAGGTTGGAGGAGAGAGGTTCACCCAAATATGGTTAGAACGGTGGAAGCGCGCTCGGGTTGCCACGACGGGATGGTAGGCTTCTGATGACTTTGGCTTATAGGGTTGAGGTTCAACTGGGCCCTCACGGGTTTCGACATTCCCGCGAGGGCCCAGTCGGCCACGAGGACGATTACGCGTTTTGGGACGCGGTGGACGGTGCTTGCAGGAGCCGCCGTACAGGTGGCGAGAGGAGCACGAAGAACAGGATGGTGCTCAGGATGGGCGCGGGCAGGAACATGGAAAAGCGCTTTGCTTCCAGCATGTGGTGAATCCCCAGGATGTAGCCGCCCAGCATGGACATAAGCGCCGCGAACAAGCCGACGGGCAAGGCCCAAGGGCGTCGGCGAATCGCGCCGAAAATGAAACAGGCCCACGCGGCTGCACCCCACCAGTTGACTTGTTGCAAGATGATGTACATGCCGTTCCAAAAAGCTCGCGGCCCAGGCTGGAAGTCCTGGGGGCGCTGGAAGGTGGACTGGAATTTGGAGATCGGCGCGACGCCGTTGATAAAGGTCAGCACAAAGGCCATGCCGGCCACGAACGTCAGCGCGATGATGCGTTTATCCACCCCGCCTAAGAGCAACATGCCGAACCACATGACCGTGCCCAACAGAAAGACCCACACGGTAGGGGTCGGCAGACCGCTGTCAGCCGCCGGTATCATGGGGAAGAACCCGGCTAAGATGAGAAGGGTAGCGGCTATCGCACCCCAGTACCAGGCCCAAGGCTCTCGTTGCCAAAAGCCCCACAACACCACCGCAGAGAGTACCCCGGCCGCGGTGCCTATCCAGCCCAATACCGCGTACACAATACGCACGGTATTCGCTTCTTCCCATTCTCCAGCCTGGAAGTGTGCATGAATGACCGTGTTGTACGTGGCCGCGATGAAATAGAGGGCCAGCAGTCCCCCAATAACGCCTAGCAACGCCAAAAGCATGCCAATCTGATGTCGCTTCATGCTTAGCCTCCTCGTCCCAATGCGGTTTGACCTTCGAACGTGTTCGCTTTTAAGGTAGCCGAGCTGTAACGAGGAGGCTATGACTTTTGTCGCATCCGGATCTAAGGAATGCCACGCTGTGCCAGCCCTTCGGGGTCGCGCAGCACAATCTCCCGGCGGCGGACCTCGATAAGGCCTTCCCGTTCCAGGTTACGAAGCACCCGATTGAGCACGTCGCGCACGGTACCCAGCCGGATAGCCATTTGTTCAATGGTGGTCCAATCCTGCCGGAGGACCACCCAACGACCTTGTTGGAAGCGCGCGTGGCGCAACAAGGTGCGCGCGACCCGAGTCTCGACGCTGCACAGCCCTAGGTCCTCGACCAAATCTACGAGATGCTGTACCCGCTTCGCGAGGCGATGGGTAAAGGCCAAGGCCAAAGGGTGGCAGCGTTCGAGCTGCGCTTGAAAGGTTGCGGCCGGGATGCGCCAAACCATGACCGACTCTAAGGTGGTTACGGTGCACAGATAGGGCTCTTGGGTGAGGACCGCGATGTCGCCGAAGATCTCCGGCGCGCGCAAAAACAGCGTGGCTTGTTCGCGGCCTTGGCAAGAGCTGCGGGTGGCTTTGACCCAGCCCCGCTCCAGCAGAAAGATGTGCGTCGCGGGTTCGCCGCGAGGGTAGATCATTTGCCCAGGGCCGTAGGCCTGGGCTTGGGCGACCGCGGCGAAGGCCTGGCGTACGGCCTCGGGGACGTGTTGAAATTCCGGGATCCGCGCGATAAGGCGATAAAAACGTACGCGGGCGTCGAGCAGGTCTGTTGACATAAGTCTCCCTCTCCCCAGGGGCGTCCGCGGGGCTGGTGCTTCTTCTGTCATTGTACCCGCGACGACGTGAGCTTCGCGTTGCCGATGGCCGCGTATAGAAGTTGTCGCTCCGGTCAGCTTGGAGGCTCGTGTTGGGTATTGGGCGGCCAAACCGCTTAGCCGCCGACGGCTGTGTAACGGCGCAGTCCCGCTCGCCAAAGTTGGGCCGCGAGGAAGAGCCAGAACCCAGCAGCAATAAGCCCGCGTAAAAGCAACTCGTAGAACGACGCGGTCAGCAGACTTTGCACCGGGAAGTTCGCGACCACCAAGACGGGGATCACGAACGTGAAAATCGCTCGACTCGCGCCGCGGAAGATGCTTTCAGGATAGCTGGCCAGGCGAAAGAGTACGGCCATCAAGGCGGGCAAGGCGTACAGCTGGGATACCCAAAATCCTATGGACACGGCCGCCAATGTGACTGCGTAGCGAGCGACCATCCCCAAGAGGATGAGCAGCCCAAACCCGAACATCCGCTCGGGCGTGAGGGAAATATCCAGGGCCCGCCATGCAATCCATCCCAAAACCAGAGGAAGGCCTAATGCGGGAGCGTCATGGAGCTGCATCCGGCGTATGGAGAGGATAAACAGCGGCGAAACGGGTTTGGTAAGTACGCTATCCAGCTGCCCCTCCCAGATGCGTTCCGGAAGCTCGGCCAAACTTCGGCCTACAAACATGTTGAATAGTTGCTGCGAGCCTTCGTTGACGGCTAAGAGCAGCCAGACGTGTTCACGTCGCCATCCCGCGAGGGTCGGGACGTGGGCGTAGAGAGCTTCGAAAAAGAGCCACGCGGTCCCCAGCCACAAACCGTGGGCCAACCACCGCAACAGCAGATTGCCCCGGAAGAGGGCCTCCCGGCCTAAGGAAAGCCGGGCCCAGTAAAGCCACAAACGAAGGGCACGCATGGTATCAACCTCCTACGGCACGAAAGCGTCGTAATCCCTGGTGCCACACCCACGTGTTCACGAGGATCAGACCGAGCAGCCAGAGCCCCTGCTCGGCTAACCCGGTCCAAAATGCTGTCCCGCTCACCCGGCCCAGATAGACCTGCGCGGGGAAGTACAACAGCTTGGCGAAGGGCAGGCGAGCCAGAAGGGCTGCCAACGGGCCAGGAAGCAAATCCAAAGGCAAAAGGGCACCCGCGGCCAAGGGGGTGATATAGTGCACCAAGAGCTCGACCGCGGAGTTCTCTTCCAACCAAAAGGCGCTCAGGCTGAAGAGGAGAGTGAACGCGTATCCCAACACAAAAGCCAGACCTGCGCTCACACCAAAGGCCAGCCAGGTCGCGAGCGAAGCCGGCCAAATCCAGCCTGCCCCCACAATCCAGGCGAACGGCGCGACCACGGCCAACCCGATAAGGGCGTAAGGCAGGTTGAAGCCCACGATCAGCGCGAAGTGATAAAGGCCGTAGGGGAAGGGACGAAGTAAGTGAAAGACCAGATCGCCTTCTCGAACCTCGTATGTGATATCCCACCAGATGGTAGGACGGGTAAGTTCGTAGAGCCAACGCGTAAGGATGAAGTAGGTCAGCATTTGCGCGCGGTCAAACCCGGCCAGCTGGGTCTCCGTCCCGTAGATCGTTTCCCAAAGCAACAAAAGCGCGATCAGCGGTACCGCGGCCACTATAAAGCTGAGGAAGTAGTTCATTCGATACGCGGTCGCTTGTCGTATCGAGAGTTCGACGAGGGTTCGGTATGGACGCCAATTGACCATTTGCCCCTCCTTAGCTCAAGCTCGGATGATAGGGGTAGCTTTATGAGAGGGCTTCATGGCTATACATCTGCCGCAGGATGTCTTCCAACGCAGGTTCGTGGACGGTTAGATCCGTGACTTCATACGCTGTTGTCAGCTGTTGCAGTAAGCGCGGCACTTCGTCCCGCGGCACCCGCCAGCGCAGCCGGGGCCCTGCCCGCTCAACAAGCCAGGTCGGCGCTGGCCACGCATCGGTTTGGGGCGGCGACGCGAGGGTTGCGATGACCTCGCGGTAAGGCGCGTAGCGGGCCTTAAGGGCGTGCAGCGGACCGTCAAAACGGATGCGTCCCTGATCGAGCAAGATGACTCGATCACAAAGGGCTTCGACGTCCCGCATGTAGTGGCTGGCCATAAGCAGCGTGAGCCCTTGTTCTCGCACATACGTGCGCAGCAGGGTTCGGATTTCGTGCTGGGCCAGTACATCGAGGCCCAAGGTCGGCTCATCGAGGAAGAGCACCTGCGGCCCATGGAGTAACGCGGCGATAAGTTCCATTTTCGTGCGCTCGCCCAACGACAGGTTGCGCACCGGTGTGGTAAGGAGATGGGACACGCGGAAGCGTGCTGCCAGCTCGTCTAACCGACGGCGGAAGTCGGTTTCGGGTACTTGGTAAATCTCCTGGAACAGACGGAACATATCCAAAGCGGGTAAGTCCCACCACAATTGGCCTTTGCGCCCCATGACGAACGCGATGCGCTTTTTGAACGCTGCGTGGCCTTCAAAGGGCACAAAGCCCAAAACCCGCACATCGCCCTGGTCGGGGTAGAGCACGCCGGCCAGAATTTTCAGCGTGGTGGTCTTGCCCGCGCCGTTGGGCCCAAGGTAGCCCACCGCTTCGCCCGCTTCTAGCGTGAAGGAGATGTCTTGCAGCGCGATGACTTCGCGATACTGGGGCGCGAGCAAATGCCGGATGGTGGCTCGCAAGCCGGGCTCGCGCAGGGGGACGCGGTACTTTTTGGATAAGCCATGCACGGTAATGACCGAAGCCATGACCTGCCTCCTGTCCTTCACCCATGAACGAAAAGCTAGCCTTAAAAGAAAAAGCGCCCTCCGAAAACGGAAGGCGCTCGCCTCGCGCGAAAAGCATCGGGTCCTAAGGACCCATGGACCACAACGAGACGAGCGCTTGGAGGGCTTGCATCAGCATCGGTTCTTTCCCTCAGAGCTGCTTCTAGTTTACTCGCTTCGGCCGGAAATGGCAAGGTGTGCTCAGTGAGGGGCACGCAAAGGTTGTAGAACGGTCACGTAGCGAGGGGGAGGCGCAGGGGGCTGTCACCGTTGAGCCAGGCACAACACGCCTTGAGCACCGGCTCTTCGCGCCGCAGCTTCCGCTCTTGGGCGCCGCAGCGGCTGGAAGCCCGCGGCTAGTATAAATTTGCCCGCGTATAGTTCGGCCCAACGCGCGGCGGCAAGGATAGCGGGCGGGTTCAGCCGCCCGCGGCATGGGCTTTTACAAGGTTTGCCTGCACCCCTTAGTGAGCCGGGGTAGAAAGAGCTTTCGCCTCAACATCTTTTGCTACTTTGGTTGCTTTAACTAAAAATTTCCATTTAGGTCTGGAATAAAACGGCGCAGTTGCGTTTTCCGCTTGGGGTCGTATAATACAATAGGGGGCAAAATAGGTGCGTCTTCACAGCGCCTTGTTGATGGATTTTTAAGACCGTGATGGTATAATCCAGCCTTCTGAAGGCAAGAGCGGAACAAACTTTCAAGGAGGGCAAGTGTGGAGAAGAAGGAGCCTCGTTCTTCGACGCGATTCCCATGGGGCCCCATGATCGTAGCTTTTTTGTTTGTCTTGCTCTGGGCGCTCTTCACTGGTGGCACGCGCTCGGGGCAAAAAGAACCAGGCTTGGCACTCAACGAGCTGGCCGAGCAGATCAAAAACGGCCAGGTTGAGCAGCTTATTGTCGATGAGCATCGGGTCATCGTGAAATATCGGGACGGGGAAGATAAGGTCCTGCCATTGCCGAATGCTTCGGATACGTTTCTGGACGCGCTCGAGAAGTTGGGCGTGACGCCGGAAGATTTAAACGCACAACGCGTGCGAATCGAGTTCGTACCTCGTAGGGTTTGGCCAGAGCTCATCAGCCTCTTTGGGACGATTATCCTTCCCTTGTTTTTGATCGGCGGGCTGGTATGGTTCTTCGTCCGGCAAAGCCAGGCCGGCGGGAACGCGGCCATGGCGTTTGGAAAGTCCCGAGCCCGTTTGATCCAGGGCAAACGCCCGGATGTCACGTTTAACGACGTCGCGGGCGCGGATGAGGCCAAACAAGAGCTCATGGAGGTCGTTGAGTTCCTCAAAGAGCCGCAGAAGTTCATTGAGGTCGGCGCTCGCATCCCGAAGGGCGTGCTGCTCATTGGACCGCCGGGCGTAGGCAAGACGCTGCTCGCGAAGGCCGTGGCGGGCGAAGCGGGCGTTCCCTTTTTCTCGATCTCGGGCTCCGAATTCGTGGAAATGTTCGTCGGCGTGGGCGCCAGCCGGGTGCGGGATCTGTTTCAACAAGCTCGAAAGTACGCGCCGAGTATCGTGTTTGTGGACGAAATCGACGCGGTGGGCCGCCATCGGGGCGCGGGTTTAGGGGGAAGCCACGACGAACGGGAGCAGACCCTCAACCAGCTTCTGGTAGAGATGGATGGCTTTGATAGCACGACAGGGATCATCGTCATGGCCGCGACCAATCGGCCCGACATCCTGGATCCCGCGCTCTTGCGCCCAGGTCGGTTTGACCGCCGCATCGTGGTGGATCGTCCCGATCTGAAAGGCCGCCTGGAGATCCTCAAGGTGCATACGCGCGGTAAGCCTTTGGCCCCGGATGTTGACTTGGAGGCTATCGCGCGCGCGACCCCCGGCTTTGTGGGCGCGGATCTGGAAAATCTGGTCAATGAGGCTGCGATCTTGGCCGTACGGCGCGGTAAGAAGGTTATTGGCCAGCGCGAGCTCGAAGATGCGATCGAGCGTGTGGTATTGGGCCCCGAACGCAAAAGCCGGGTCATCGACGAAGCTGAACGCCGCATCCTGGCCTATCACGAAGCTGGCCATGCGGTGGTCATGCAGGCCCTGCCCGAGGCCGATCCCGTTCACAAGATCACCATCATTCCGCGTGGTATGGCAGGCGGTTATACCATGAGCTTCCCCACGCGGGACCGCCTGTTGGCCTCGCGCAAGAAACTCTTCGCGGATATGGTGGGCCTCTTGGGGGGCCGGGCAGCAGAAGAGCTGGTCTTCGACGATATTACGACCGGTGCGGCCAATGATTTGGAGCAAGTAACGCGCCTGGCTCGTACCATGGTGATGCGTTTCGGCATGAGCGATGAGCTTGGGCCGATGACCTTTGGCCGCAGTGAAGAGCTGGTCTTTTTAGGGCGGGAAATCGCGGAGCAACGCGACTACTCTGAAGCAGTGGCCGAAAAGATCGACCGGGAAGTCCAACGCCTCGTCCGCAGCGCATACGAGAAGGCGAAAAGCATCTTGCAGCAGTACCGGGACGTCCTTGACCGCGTGGCGGAGAAACTCCTGGAGAAAGAGACCCTCACCCGGGAGGAATTCGAAGCCATTTTCCCGCCGCCGCACAAGAAGGACGGTTCGACGCCGCGCCCAGCTGCGGCGTAATCCACCGGCTAAGCTCCACGACGTCAACCCACGTACCAGGGCCTTCGTATGTGCGCGGAGGCCCTGGTATGTCTTTTTGCTGTTGAAGCTCGAATCTTATTGCAGGAGGACCACGTGTTTCAAGACCCCCTGCTGCTTCTCTTTTTGGCTTTGGCCTTGGCTTTTGACTTCTTAAACGGCTTCCATGATAGTGCGAACATCGTGGCCGTCGTGATCACATCCCGAGCCATGAGTCCTCGGCTTGCCTTGCTATGGACCGCGTTGGGGGAATTCCTTGGCCCGTTTATCTTTGGCGTTGCGGTCGCCCATACCATTGGGGCCGAGCTTTTATCTCCTGAGGCGATCACCATTGAGACCGCGCTAGCCGCGCTGTTGGCGGCTATTACGTGGAACCTCATAACGTGGTGGTTAGGCCTGCCGTCGTCCTCGTCGCACGCCTTGATCGGGGGGCTCGTCGGGGCGGG
>JAADEP010000018.1 GCA_013153335.1 Chloroflexota bacterium | reverse complement strand
GAATCCCTCCGGCGCGAGGCCGGAGGGACGCGGGGGAAGGGGTAAGTTTATGCCCGCTAGGGCATAATCCCAGCTTCATGCAGGCGGTTGTGGATGTCTTGGAAGGCTTGCGCCTCTTCTTCGGTGATCAAGCCCTGCTCAATGAGGCCCTTGAACATAAGCTCCATCATCGCGTCGGGATTGCCACCCGCTTGCGCTTTGAGCTCGGCCTCGTGTTCTTGTTTGTACTCCTCTAAGAGCGCGTGGATGCGCTGGAAGAGGTCGGCTTCGTCTTGGGTGATGATGCCCTCAGCCACGGCCTTGGCCAGCATGGCTTCTTGCGACTGGCCCGGGTCACCGGCCACTTCGCTGAGATAGCGGACGTAGTTGATTACGTCCCAAATTTGTTGCTCGGTCAGTGCGGTGCCGTAGGCCGGCATAGCCGTACCGAAGGGAAAGCCGCCGTCGTGGATGCGCCAGTACAGGTACGCGTCGCTCACCTGCCGGGTGGTGCGAGCAATGGGCAACGCGGGCGGATCGAGCACTTGGCCGGCCTCGGCTTCACCCATGCCGGTCTCGCCGTGGCACACCGCGCAGTGGGTTTGATAGATCTCTTTGCCTCGCTCGATGGACTCCGGATCCCCCGGCATCGGGTTGGTCAGGTTGGCGAATTCTTCTGGGATGGGCTCTTGGTGGAACACGGTCCACCGACCGCCACCCGGTCCACGCCCGGCCGGCGGGCCACCGCCCATTTGGCCTTGATCGCTGCCGTGGCTATGCCCCTGGCCTTGTTGTCCCTGGCCGCCCATGGGGGTTGTGGCCTGCGTAGGCATGGCCGTCGGGGCCTCTGTCGCTTCTTCGGTGGGTGCTTCGGTCGGGGCTTCGGTGGGTTCCTCGGTTGCGGCCTCGGTCGCGGGGGCGGCCGGCGTTGTGGCACTCGAGCTGCATCCGGCCACAAACAGACCCAGCGCAAGCACAAGGCCAAGGAGCCCGATCCAACGCACATGCGGTTTTCGCATTGTTCACCTCCTGTGACGCTTTCAGAATCCACCTGCAGGATAGCTGTTGGTTGTGAAGATGTTGTGAAGGCGCGATGAAAAGCCTGCGCACGCTTCCCGCCACCTCCCCTTGCACTCGGGGTCGCCCGGGGACGCGCGATTCAGAGCCTAAAAAATAGGAGAACACAGACGCTTCATAAAGCCTTCACACCTCAGCCACAAATCCTCAAAATTCCCGCGGTATGCTTAGAGCGCAACCTTCCGAAAGGAAAGCACTCGCAACCATATTGAAGGAGGTGAAGCGATGAAGATTTCACGGAAGCTGACCTGGCTTGTTGTAGGGCTGGTATTCGCCCTTGCCTTAGGCGCCTGCTCTGAAACTGGCGCGCTCCCGACCCCGCTGCCCACGGTAGCGGAGGCGACGGAAGCTACGACCACCGAGCCCACGGAGGCGCCGACCGAAGAAGCGACCGCGGAGCCGACCGAGGCGGAGGCAACTGAGGCCGCGACCGAAGCTCCTACGGAGGCGGCCACCGAGGCGGCGGCCGAAGCCACCGCGGTCAATGGGTTGACGGCCGAAGAGGTGGAGGGCTTGCTCTTCATGCGGGAAGAGGAAAAGCTGGCTCGGGATGTTTACCTGACCCTGTTTGAGATCTGGGGCCATCCCACCTTCCAGAACATTGCCAAGAGCGAAGAGCAACACATGAGCGCGGTGTTGGGCTTGCTGCAGACCTATGGCCTGGAAGACCCGGCCGCGGGCAAGGGTGTGGGCGAGTTTACCAACCCCGACTTGCAGGCGCTGTACAACGAGCTGGTCGAGCGCGGGCGCCAATCCTTGGCTGAAGCGCTCAAGGTCGGCGGCGCGATTGAAGAGATCGACATCCTGGACCTGAAGGAACGCATCGCGCAGACCGACAAGGCTGACATCATCACCGTTTATGAACACCTGATGGACGGCTCGAAGAACCACTTGCGGGCGTTCAGCCAGGCCTACACCCAAGCGACGGGTGAGCCTTACACGCCGCAATACCTGAGCATGGAAGAGTACGAAGCCATCATGGCCGAAGAAGGGCCCCAAGGTGGCCAAGGCCAAGGTCAGGGCCGCGGCCGTGGGCAAGGCCGGGGTCGCTCGAGCGGCGGGTAAGCAGCGTCTTCCTGCGCTCCAACCACAAAACCGGGGCGAACTTCGCCCCGGTTTTGTTTTTCTGCGGAATTCGTTCGAAGCAAAATGCCTCGGTTTTCCGCGTCTAAATCGGGAGATTGAAGCCGCCCAACGTCTTTTGGATGGGCTCCATCTTTTCCTTGGTGAGGCGTTCCACCTCGGCTACCGCGTTGTTGAAGGCGGTTACGAGCAGGTCTTGAAGCATTTCTACATCGCCTTCTTGGAGGAGCTCAGGATTGATTTGCACCGCGACCACCCGATGGTCACCGCGCATGATCACCCGTACAGCGCCTCCGCCCGCGGAACCCTCCACTTGCGACTCCGCAATCTCTTTTTGAGCTTGGTCGATCTGGGCTTGCAACTGTTTGAGAATGCTAATTGGGTCCAATCCACCGAGACCGCCGAAAAGGCCTTTGCGTGCCATGAGCCTTACCTCCAAGACATTCATCCCACGCGAGCGCGGGGTGGGGTTCAGCCTGACAAAATAAGCAAGCGCCCCTTGTGGGGCGCTCCTGTGCCGAGGGGGGGATTTGAACCCCCACGGGCGCAATGCCCACTGCGTCCTGAGCGCAGCGCGTCTGCCAATTCCGCCACCTCGGCCTTCGCTCGCCCATAAGTATAGCGTGCCCTACCCGTCGCGTCAAGGGTCGAGACGTTCCGCGATCGGCCCCGAGCTCGTCAAGCCGCGGTGTTAGGGAAACGACGCACTGGCGAAATTCGCCGTTTTACCTCCGCAACACGCGGAGTAAGTAGCCCAAGCCCAGGCCGGCCAGGAGGCCGCCGATGAGGGAGACCTGGCGGTCGGTGAGTTGGTTCGCGAGGATGGCCAGGCCCAGGCCTGCCAGCCCCAGACCGTAGACCAGGCCGTAGCGCCCCCGTCCCCAGCGGCGGCGCCATGCCCGGTACGCGAAGTGAAGCCCTAAGCCTGTCACGACCAGGGCCCATAAGGCCCAAAGCAGGGATAGGAGCGCGCGGCCGGCCTGGCTGATCGATTGAAATACGGGCACGCCCAAAAGCCCTAAGCCCAGGCTGAGCAGCAGCGCGCCAATGAGGATGTCGCGCGTTCGTCGTGACATCTTACTTCTCCGCTGAGGTTGGGTGCGGCCCGGGGTCGGTTCGTCTGGGCCGGCGGCGCGTTGGCTTTCGGCCAAGAAGGCGCCACAGTTTGGCCTCTTCGGAAGGCGTGAGGTAGCGCCATTGACCCGGGGCCAGGCCGTGCAAGGTAAAGGGCCCTATGGCCCAACGCACCAGGCGTTGGGTAGGATGCCCGATGGCCGCGGTCATGCGCCGCACTTGGTGTTTGCGACCTTCGGTCAGTACCATTCGCAACCAGCTCGTTGGCCGCACCCGAACCGGAGGCGTGCGCGGCCATAGCTCGGGTGCGGGCATGCGGTCTACTCGAAGGGCCTTGAGGCGACGTCCGTCCACCCAAACCCCTTCGCGTAGGCGTTGTAGGTCCTGCTCGTCGGGCTCGCCTTCCACCTGAACCCAGTATTCGCGCGGGAGTTTGGACCCTTGGCTCGTAAGCAGGCCTCGCAGTTTGGGGTCGTCGCTTAGCATAAGCAGCCCTTCTGAGCGTAGATCCAGCCGCCCCGCTGGATACACCCGAGCCACCGGGATATAGGCTTTGAGGGTTGGTCGCCCTTCGGGATCGGTGAATTGGGAGAGCACGCCATAAGGCTTGTTGAACAGCAGTACCGCCATGTCACAAAGCCCACGCGAGCAGAAATCCGAGAATGGCCAAGAAGGCCCCCAGGCCCAGAAAACAGTGGGCCGCGAAGAGCCCCCCTTGCCAACCCAGGAGCAATCCGAGCACGCTGATCAGGCCATCCAGCCCGATGAGCAGCAAACCGATCATGGGCAGGAGCCCCTTGCGATAAGCCAGGAACTCGCCCAATTGGTCGGTCCAGCGGTTGATGCGGTCACGCCATGAGAGGCGACGATGGCGGGGCATGGCAAACCTCACAGTTCACAATGGAGCCGAGTCCGATACCGGGGTCGTCGCTTCTTCGCCGATGGGCGTCTGGGCCGCGGTGGGCAAATTGCGACCTTCATGACGCCCTTGATATTGCAGGAAGGGCGCGAACCGGGCCAAAAGGCGCCCTGGGAGGCGGCCTTTGATATGGACGCCGTCGCGGCGGTGTTCGATCCGGTCAATGCGCCCAAATTCATGGAACAAGGATAAGAGTTGCCCCTGGTCATAGGGCAGCAACACTTCGACCGGCGTGTAGTTTGCATAGAGCTGATCCGCGACCGCTTGTAGCAGTTCGGGTATTCCCTCACCCGTGAGCGCGGAGATGGCTACAGCTCCGGGATAGGCTTTGACCGCTTCCCGGGCGGCCTCGGGGTCGGGCAGCAGGTCGATCTTGTTGAGCACGGTGAGAATGGGGATGTGATCCGCGTGGATCTCGCGCAGGGTGCGGATGACAGCCTCGGCCTGGGCCGGCGCCTGCGGATGGGAAATGTCGATGACGTGCAAGAGCAAATCCGCCTCCGCGATCTCTTCCAACGTAGCACGAAAGGCCGCGACCAGGGTGGTGGGGAGCTTTTGGATAAAGCCGACTGTGTCGGTGAACAGCGCGACGTGTCCGCCCGGCAGCTCGACGCGGCGCGTCGTGGGATCGAGGGTCGCGAAAAGCTTATCGTCGGCATAAACGTTCGCGCCGCTTAAGCGGTTGAGCAGGGTGGACTTGCCCGCGTTGGTATAACCCACCAGCGCGACCACGGGGATGCGGTTCTTCCGACGCCGGCCTCGGTAACGCTGCCGATGCGCCCGTACCTTCTCCAATTCTCGCTTGAGCACCGCAATGCGCTTACGGATCTCCCGGCGGTCGAGCTCTAGCTGCTTTTCGCCCGGGCCGCGCAAGCCCACGCCGCCCCGGCCCGCGCGACCGCTCCCGCCGCCAGCTTGGCGCTCGAGGTGTGACCAAGCGCGCGTAAGCCGGGGCAAACGATACTCCAGTTGCGCAAGCTCGACCTGCAGCGCGCCTTCTTTGGTATGCGCGCGCTGCGCGAAGATGTCCAGAATCAGCACCGTTCGGTCGATGACCCGGACTTTCTCCCCGAAAAATTTCTCCAGCTCGCGCTGGTGGCGGGGCGTGAGTTCTTCGTCGAAGATGACCACGTCGGCCTTCTTTTCCTCGACCAGGGCCTTTATCTCTTCCAGCTTCCCCTTCCCGACCAAGGTGCTGGGGTTGGGGCGGTTCAGCTTTTGCGTGACTTGACCGACGACTTCCAGCCCTGCGGTCTCGGCCAATCGGGCCAGCTCGCGCAGCGATTCTTCCAGCGGAAGCAAGCCAGGCCGATTGCGCAACGCGACGCCCACCAAGACCGCACGCTCCTTGGGCTGTTGCGTGGGGATGGGCACACGGCCTTGCTTGAGGGCTTCGTCCTCGTCGTTCGCGGGCCGCGCTTCTTCTTCCTCCAACGCAGCTCGAGCTTCTTCGATCGGAATTGGAGTGCTCCCGTCTTCGTCCACGAACCAAATTTGCGGCGTCGCATCCTCGTCCTGTTCGGACCACATACAGGTTCACCTCCTTGCAGGAAATCGGCTAAGCCAAGCCGGGTAAGGTCTGGGCTGCGCGCAAGCGCGCGAGGGCTCGGTCCAGCGCGTCGTCGGGCACGCCCAGGGAAATGCGTACATAACCTTCACCGTGCGGCCCGAAGATGCGACCCGGGGCCCAGCTCACGTGATGGTGCTGCAGCAGCGCCTGGGTGAACGCGAGGCTTTCGACCCCGGGCGGCAGCTGGGCCCAGATGTACATCCCCGCGCGGGGGCGCGCGGCCTTCAGGCCCAGTTCGTTCAGCAGGGCCAAAATGCGGTCTCGTCGGCTGCGGTAGATCGCGTTCCGCGTGGAAATCCATCCGGCCATACGTGGGTCGTTGAGCGCGATCTCGGCCGCGTCCATCAAAGGGCCGAAATGCGACGAGTCGACCTGACTTTTGTAGAGGAAGAGATAGCGCAGCGCGGTCGCGTTTCCCACGGCTACGCCCAAACGCCATCCGGCCATGTTGGCTCGTTTTGAAAGCGAGTTGAATTCCACCGCGACCTCGACCGCGCCGGGAATTTGAAACACACTGGGCGGGGATTCGGCGTCGGGGTCGAGCACAACATCCACGTACGCGGCGTCATGGGCCAGCAGGATGCGGTGCTCGCGCGCGAAGGCCACGGCCCGTTCGAGGTGCTCGCGCGTGATGGTCGCGCCGGTAGGGTTGTTGGGGTAGTTGAGCCACATCAGCTTCGCGCGGCGGCGAATATCCGGCGGAATGGCGTCCAGGTCAGGGAAGTAGCCGTGCTCCGCGCGCAGGGGCATGTAATACACCTGGCCGCCCGCGATGCGGGCCGAGGGCGCGTAGGCCGAATACCCCGGGTCCGGCACCAAGACCACATCCCCGGGGTTGATCAGCGCCTGCGTCAGGTGGAAGATGCCTTCCTTCGACCCGATCAGCCCCACCACTTGGGTCTGGGGGTCAAAGCTCGCTCCGAAGCGCCGTTGGTAGTATTGGGCCCACGCGCGGCGGTACCCGGGCGTTCCGCCATACGGTTGATACGTGTGGCGATCCGGCCGCCGGGCCGATTCGACCATGGCTTGAATGACGAAGTCGGGCGGGGGTAGGTCAGGTGCGCCGATGTCCATGCGCACCACGTCAATCCCCTGCGAGCGCATTTGTTGGATTTGCCGCCCAACCTGGGCGAAGTAATAAGGCTTCAAGTCGGCAATCCGATCCGCAGGCTGCATCTTTGCCTCGAGCATTTAGGGTTCCTTATTAGTTTACCAGCCCTGCGCGGTTCAAGCGCGGCCAAATTGGCTCGTACGCCCCTGTACCGCGACGTCGGCCCGCGCGACTCACCGAGGACGTGCCCGTAGGGTTTGACGAAGGGGCATCCGCGCGCTCGCGCCGCGTACGGTTCCGGTGATACAATCGAGAGCCCCGCTGGGGATTTGGAGGAGGAGCGCTTGCGAAGGTATCGTGTGCGACGGTCGGCCTTCCAACGCAAGTTAGGCGGGCTTCGTGCTTATTCGGCATTGCCCTCGTCCCATAAAGCCCTCGGGGCGTTGAGGCGGACGCGCCGCGTGGGGCTCATCGTGCTGGCCGGAATGCTCAGCTTGGGAGCGGCGCTCGGTTGGCTGGGCGGGGCGTTACCTGAAGCCGTGCAGGCTGCCCCTTTGGCGGCCGAGGCGTGCCCGTCCCAAGACGTCTCGACCTTGATCGCGCTCGCGAACCAAGTACGTACGTCCGCGGGGCAGGCCCCGTTTGAAACGCATCCGATCCTCATGCAGGTCGCGCAGGCTCACAGCCAATACCAGGCTGAAATTGGACAGGGCACGCATATTGGCCCGGGCGGCTCGCGGCCCGCAGATCGGGTCAAGGCCGCGGGGTATGGCCAGGGCGCGTCGTACGTGTACGTTTCAGAAAACATCGCTTGGGGCTATCAGATGACGCCCCAGCGCGCGATCGAAATTTGGGTTCCGTCCGCGCCCCATTATCACACCTTGACCGCGCCGCAATACATCCACGTGGGCGCGGGGTGCGCGCGGCGGGCAGATGGCCGGGTGTATTACACCCTGGTTGCCGCGGGTGTGGCCGGCCAGGGTCCACCGCCCGAATTCCTCCCCACGGCCACCGCGACCCCGCCACCCCTGCCTTCGCCGACGCCCACCTTGCCGTACGAGCCCGTGATCCCCGCTACCCCGCGCGCGGATGGCGCGGTGATTCACACGGTCCGCCGCGGGCAAACCCTGCTCATGATCGCGCTATCCTACCGTGTGCCCCTGGAAGACTTGCTGCGTTACAACGGTCTGACCGAGCACAGCCTGCTCCAGGTCGGGCAGCAGCTCATCATCGTGCCGCCGCAGACGCCCGCGAGCCCCACGCCCTCGGCCCCGCCGCCGTCGCCGACCCCGTTCGCGCGCGTGGGCACACCGTTGGCGGCCCGGGTCACGCGGACGCCGAGCCCGCGCGCGGAGGCCTCGCTGACCCAGACGCCGACCGCGCGGTCGACTGACTCAACGTCAGCCGACGCCTCGCCGCCAGGCTGGGTGCTGGCCGCGGCGGCTTCGGGGCTGCTTTTGGCGGCCGCGGGCTATGGCCTTAGTCTGCGGCACCGGGGCTGAGCGGTTTCTGGTATCATCAGGGCATCCCGTTTCTCGCGTTGCAATGACTTTTTGAGGAAGGGCGCGATGCTTTCCGTCCGGGACCTCGAGGCTGGCTATGCCTCGAGGCAGGTGTTGCACGGTGTCTCGTTGGATGTGGCTCCGGGCCAGCTGGTCGCGGTCTTGGGCCCCAACGGCGCGGGCAAAACGACCCTGATCCGCGCCCTTACCGGGCGGGTGCTGCCACGACGGGGTCAAGTCACCTGGCAGGGCCGGGATCTCCTTCGCCTTTCGCCCCGAGCTCGCGCCCGGCTGCTCGCGGTCATCCCCCAAAACCCGGTGTGGCCCCCTGACTTCACCGTGGCCCAGGCCGTGCTCATGGGCCGCACCGCGTACATGCCCTGGTGGGGGCAAGCCCGGCCTGAGGACTGGCAGCACGTCCGTCGCGCGTTGGCCGCGGTGGGGTTGCAAGCGATGGCTCACCGGCCCTTGGCCGCGCTCTCGGGGGGCGAGCGGCAACGGGTGTGGATCGCGCGCGCGCTGGCGCAAGACGCGCCGGTCCTGCTGTTTGACGAGCCGACCACGCATTTGGATTGGCGGTACCAGCTCGCGATGTTGGACCTGGCTCGGGCCCAGGCGCATCGGCATGGCCGCGCGGTTCTGGTGGTGTTGCACGACTTGAACCAGGCCGCGTGGTTTGCGGATCAAATCGTGCTGTTGCAGCAGGGTCGGGTGGTCGCGGCCGGGCCACCGCGGCAGGTGCTCACGCCCGAGCGCATCGCCCAGGTGTATGGCGTCGTGGTGGAGGTGCTTCCGTACCCCGATCGCCCGGTCTTCGTGCCCACGGCCTGGGACGCAACCTGGGTGCCAGAAGCCGGGCCGGAACCTCGCGCGTCATCCCACGAAGCAACGGGAGGGTAGCCATGCGTTGGTCTGATTTGCGCACGCGCATCCCGCGGTTGGATGAAGCGGCCATGGTGCACGCGCGCAACCGGCAGCAGCAGTTGACCAAGCCGCCGGGGAGCTTGGGCCGTCTGGAAGACGTGGCCGTGCATTTGGCCGGCATTCAGGCCACCCCGCGGCCGCGGGTGCAACGCAAGGTCTTTTTGGTGATGGCCGGGGATCACGGCGTGACTGCGGAGGGGGTGAGTCCCTATCCCTCGGAAGTGACCGCGCAGATGGTGTTGAACTTTTTACGCGGTGGGGCGGCCATCTCGGTGCTGGCTCGCTGGCAGCAGGCGCGGCTTTGGGTTGTGGATGTGGGCGTGGATGCGGACCTGCCCGAGCATCCCGGGTTGTGGATCGAGAAAGTACGCCGCGGGACGGGGAACATCGCGCGCGAGCCCGCGATGCGGCGTGAAGAAGCCGAGGCCGCGCTGGACGTGGGCGTGCGCGCGGTTGAGCGGGCAGCCGCGGAAGCGGGCATGGACGTTTTGGTTTTGGGCGAGATGGGCATTGGCAATACCACGCCTGCGACTGCGTTGGCCGCAGTTTTTACGGGCCAGCCGGTCGAACGTTTGGTTGGCCGGGGCACGGGTTTGGACGATGCGGGCCTCGCGCGCAAGCGCGCGGTGATCGAACGCGCGTTGGCCCTGCACCAGCCCGACCCGCGCGATCCGGTCGCGGTGCTGGCGGCGGTGGGCGGGCTCGAGATTGCGGCTCTGGCCGGGGCGATGTTGGCCGCGGCCGCGCGTCGGGTTCCGGTGATGTTGGACGGCTTTATTGCGACTGCGGCGGCTTTGGTCGCGACCGCGCTGGCGCCCCGGGTGCGGGATTATTTGATCCCCGGGCATCGTTCGGCAGAAGGCGGGCACGGCCTTATGCTCGCGCATTTAGGCCTCGAGCCCTTGTTGCAGCTCGGCATGCGTTTGGGCGAAGGCACGGGCGCGGCTGTCGCCTTGGCCGTGGTGGAAGCCGCGTGTCGCTTGCACAACGAAATGGCGACCTTTGCCGAGGCTGGCGTTTCGGAGGCCGAAGCGTAGCCTGTCCGGACTGCGGATAGCCGTCCATCTTGTTTTGTCTTTATGGGGGTGAGCCTCGAGGTGACAGGGCTTGCTAGGGCGTTCGTCCTGTCAGGGATTGCTTGCAGGCGGGCGCACTGCGTGTAGCCTGAATATTTCAAAAGTCATTCACTACGCAAAGGAGTTTCGCCCACCGCGGAAGGCTCCTCGTCCCCGGGCCGGGTGCAGGCAAATCTCGTAGAAGCCCATGCCGCGGCGGCTGAATCCGCGCGTCCGGTTCGCGGGCGGCGGAACCTGCCCGCTACAAATTCACCACCGCACGCCCGCGCTGGGTCGGATAATTTACGCGCAATTTTATCCTAGCCGCGGGCTTCCAGCCCGCGGCACCTGCGGCACGCGAGCGCGCCCATGGCCCCATACCGCGGGGCGACTGAACCCGCGCTTGATTCGCGGGCGGCTAAAACCGCCCGCTACCACCGCACGCCCGCGCTGGGTCGGATAATTTACGCGCAATTTTATCCTAGCCGCGGGCTTCCAGCCCGCGGCACCTGCGGCACGC
>JAADEP010000126.1 GCA_013153335.1 Chloroflexota bacterium | reverse complement strand
TTCGCGTGCGGTATCCGGAGATGTATGGCGTGTATGAGGGGTTGGTGGGGTCAATGGAGGTGTTTGCGGAGTACGTCAAGCGGTTGAAGAAGGACCTGGAACGGCTGGCGAGGTGGTCGAGGGAGAAGGAGGGGCCGAAGATGGGGGAACTGAGGGAAGAGGAAGTGGAGGCGATGGAGGCGGAACTGGAGGCGATACGATACTGGTGGGAAGAGGAGGAGCGGGTGCAGGAGTTGGAGAGGGGGAAGGAGGCGGCGCAGAGACTGATGGAGGCGTTGGAAGCGTTGGAGGGGGAGGGGGCCCGAATGCGGGAGGAGGATGGGGAGATATGGTGGTGGTTGTGGGAATTGGCCGAGCCGTGGTTGGAGGTGATGGCGGGGTATGAGGCGATCGTGAAGGCGGGGGGCGGGATGAGGCGGAAGTGGTTTGAGGTGGGGGAGGAAGACATCGCGTTATGGCGACGACGGCTGGCGTGGGTGCGGGAGGTGGAGGGGAGGCGCATGGGAGAGGCCCAGCCAGGGGCCCGGCAAAGGGGAACGACAAGGAGCTGAAGCGCGTACATGTGCTTGCCTTGATATAATGGAGTCCATCAGGAATCCTCTATATAAGGAGTGGTTTCATGAAACAAAAAATCACTCGGATATCAGCAGTAGTGCTATGGGTGATGGGAGGGTTTTTGGTGCTGGTTGGGGTGTTCTTTGGGGAGTGGGCCCGAGCCGCACAGGGCGCGTTATTTATCGCCTTGGGTGTGTACTTCTGGCGCTGGAAGCCCGAGGCCTGAGGTCTGGATCGGCTTGCTGGTGGCCCTGGGTGGGTCATAATAGGGCTGGGTTGGCCGAGCTGGCGCGGGCTACGCCCCGAGGCCAGACGGCGTTGTGCCCATCCCCAAGGAACGACACCCGCAGCAGGCCCCAGCCCCATCGCCGCGGCGCCCCGAGAGCAACCTGGGCGGCCCCTTTTTGACCGTGCCTGGTGGCAGCGGCGCTGCGCTTTGGGCGTCAAGGCCGGCAGCTCCAACAAGGGTCCGGCCATGTCCTGCTCGCGCGGTGTCCGCCAAGCTCGACGAAGCCAACGCTGCGCCGGCACCAAATAGCTGCCCCAGTTCGTCCTTCCCTGACCAGCCGGGCTACCATCCGCCGCAATACCTACCCTGGCCCAAGGCCGGCCGGCGCTAAAGCCGGAGCGCCCCCGCGCGGTCACCCAGCCGGCTCAGCGGGGGTGTTGGGGTCGGGCGGGTGCGCGCCCACAAACCCGCGCGCGTGCCAGGTGAAATAAAGCGCGATCGCGCCCGCGACCGAGGCGTTGAGCGACGCCACCCGGCCACGCATGGGCAGGCGCACCCGCGCGTCGCACCGCTCGCGAACCAGCCGGCGCAAACCCTGGCCTTCGCTGCCCACGACCCACGCCAAGGGGCCGCGCAGATCAACCGTGGTGATCGGTTGGGCTTGCGGGGCCGCGTCCAAGCCATACACCCACAGACCCGCGGCTTGCACGCGCGTAATCGCCTGCGCCAGGTTATAGCGCGCGATGGCCAGGTGTTCGGCCGCGCCGGCTGAGACGTGCACCACCGTAGGCGTCACGCCCACCTGGCCTCGCTTCGGGATGATCACGCCATGCACGCCTACGGCTTCGGCTGTACGCAACAGCGCGGCGAAGTTCCGCGGATCTTGGATCTGGTCCAGCATGAGGAGCAGGGCAGGCTCGTCGTGGGGCAGGTTCGCGAGCAGGTCTTCGAAAGCTACGTAAGGGTAAGGCCCGACCTTGAGCGCGACGCCTTGGTGATGTCGGGTGCCGGTGACCCGGGTGAGCGCGTCTTTAGGTCGAACTTCGACCGGCACGCGGCGTTGGGCCGCGAGGGTTTGCAAAACCCAGGCCCGTTCGGGATGCAGTCCCTCGGCCAACCAGAGCGCGTAAAAAGCCCTGCGGCCCGCGCGCAGGGCTTCGTGTACCGCGTGGAATCCGTACAACCATTCGGTCGCCATAGGTCCTTTGAGCGCAGACCCGCGCGTCAGGCCTCGCGGCGCCACACCGTGCCGTGGGGCGTGTCTTCGATGCGAAAGCCCAATTCGGCGAGGCGGTCCCGGATGCGGTCCGCGAGGTCGAACTGCTTTTTCTTGCGCAGCTCAGCCCGCACTTCCAGGAGCAAATCCATCAACGGGCCGATGTCCGCGGCGGAGGCTTGCTCGTCTTGGGGTTGCAGGTGCAGGCCGAAGACCCCTTCGCCCAGTTCCCGCAAGAGGTCCTGCGCGGGTTTGAGCTCTTCATCGGTCGCGCCTGCGTCCCGGGCTTGGTTGATGGCCCGTACCAGGTCGAACAAATGGGCCAGGGCCGCGGCCGTGTTGAAATCGTCATCCATCGCGGCCTCGAAACCTTCGCGCGTGGCCTGGATTTGCGCTTGCAAGCGTTCCAGCACTTCTTGCGCCGCGCCAGGCGCGTTTGGGTACGCGGGGCGCATCGCGTTGCGCAGCCGCGCGAGGGCTTGCTTGGCCTGCTGTACTTGCGGCTCGTCATAGTCAATGGGGCTGCGATAGTGCGCGTTGAGCAGGATCATGCGCAGGATGTCGGGCTCGTGCTGGGCCAAGAACTCGTCCACCGTGATGTAATTGCCCAAGGATTTGGACATTTTCTCGCCCCGCACGCGCAACATGCCGTTGTGCATCCAGTAGCGCACAAAGGGCTCTTTGCCCGTGTAGCTCTCGCTCTGCGCGATTTCGTTTTCATGATGCGGAAAGATGAGGTCTTGGCCGCCGCCATGGATGTCAATTTGTTCGCCCAGGTGGTGCAGGTTCATGGCCGAGCACTCGATATGCCAACCAGGCCGCCCCGGCCCCCACGGGCTTTCCCACCAGGGCTCGCCGGGTTTCGCGGCCTTCCACAAGGCAAAATCGGCCGGATGGCGTTTGTTCGGATCGGGCTCGATGCGCACCCCAGCGCGCAAGTCCTCGAGCTTTCGGCCCGAGAGTTTGCCGTAGTCCTCGTCTTTGGTCACGTCGAAGTAGACGTTTCCGGCGGCTTCGTACGCGTAGCCTTTCTCCAAGAGGCCCTGTACCATGCGCTGAATCCAATCGATCTCGCGCGTGACTCGGGGTTGCACGGTGGGCCAGAGCACCCCGAGTTCCCGCATATTTTTTTCAAAAGCCTGGATGTAGCGCTCAGCCAGCGCGTTGGGATCTTCGCCCAGCTCTTGCGCGCGTTGGATGATCTTATCGTCCACGTCGGTGTAGTTCATGACGTGGCGCACTTCATACCCCTTGTGCTCGAGGTAACGGCGGATGATGTCGTACACCAGCAGCGAGACTGCGTGGCCCAAGTGCGCGTTGTCGTAGACCGTGGGGCCGCACACATACATGCGCACCTTGCCGGGTTCGATGGTCTGGAAGGGCTCTTTGCGGCGGGTTAAGGTGTTGTACACACGCAGGGTCATCGGCGTTCCTCCCGCACAACCGGTCGGGCGAAGATGATGCGGCCGCCGGTGGTTTGCAGTACTTTGGTCAGCACCACGTCAATTTGCTGGCCGATGAAGTCCTTTCCGTCTTCCACCACGATCATGGTGCCGTCGGGCAAGAAGCCCACGCCTTGGTTTGCGCCTTTGCCCTCTTGGGTGACGGTAATGGTAATGCGGTCTCCGGGCAGGTAGGGCGGTTGCATGATTTTTTCAAGGTCGTGCAGGTTGAGGACCGACACCTGGCGCAGTCGGGCGATCTGGGCCAGGTTGTAGTCGGTGGTGATGATGGGCGCGCCGAGGCGTCGGGCAATGGCCACGATTTTGTGGTCGACCTCGTGCACGTCCATGGGATCGATGTCGCTGATACGCACGTGCGCCTTGGGCAGGCGCTTGAATTCTTCCAGCATCTCCAGCCCGCGGCGACCTCGGCGCCGCCGCTCCGGTTCGGGCGCGTCCGCGATGCTCTGCAGCTCAAAGAGCACAAAGCGCGGGACCACAAACTCGCCTTCCATAAAGCCGAGGCGCACGATCTCGACGATGCGGCCATCGATGAGCGCGCTGGTGTCCAGCACGTAACGCCGGCCCATGGGCACGGGGCCGCCGCTTTCACGCCGCGGGCCCTGCAGCCAGCGGAAGATGCTCAGCAGGTCGTTCTTGCGCGCGATAAAGACCTGCGCGCCCAAGTACATGAAAAAGACTTGCTCAACCGGGGTCAAGATTTGGTTCAGGGGATAGGGCAACAGCTGCAACAAGGGCGTGAACAAGTTCCCCAAGAGCCAGCCCAAGATAATGCCGATGATCGCGGCCCACATGGTCTCCGCGGGGATTTCCATGATTTTGCGCCGCAATCGCGTCAACAAGGGCCGAACCAGCCACGGCGTAAGAGTGAGCCCGGTCAGGGTGCCCAACAGCCCCAATACGGTTCGCCAATAAAGGGGCGAGCCCCCTGCGCCGGCCCGAACGAGCCAGTCGGCTAAGATGACCCCGAGCCAAGTAAAGACCAAGGCCCCAAAAATGCGAAGGAAAAGATTCCCCCCCATACGTCACTTCCTTATCGGGTTCCGGGCGAGCGCCTCGGACCAGGATTATAACAAAGCTTCTTCTTTGTGAAGGGTCAAGTTGTTTGGCCCCCAATCCCTTCTTAGGACGTGAAGCAACCCACCTCAGCAGTGAAGGAAACAAAAGGTGCCGCCCTGGGCGTATGGCGGGGCGGCACCGAAATGTGCTTGGGCGAAGCCGTTTAGTGGCGACGCCGGAGGAAAGGTGGCAAAATGCCGTCGTCGTCTCGGTCGTCGGGCGGTCGCACGGGCGCCACGCGCGGCTCTTCGACCGGGATGGATTTCGTGGGCTCGCTCGCGCGTTCCTGGCTCGCCTTCCACCGTCGCGGGGATTCGTTGCGATCGAACCCGGTCGCGACCACGGTGATGCGCAACGTGTCGCCCATGTTTTCGTCGATGACCGCGCCGAAAATCATGTTGACTTCGGGGTGGGCCACCGAGCGGATGATCTCGGCTGCTTCGTTGACCTCGAACAAGGTCATATCGGGCCCGCCCGTGATGTTGAGCAGGATGCCGCGCGCGCCTTCGATGGTCACATCCAGCAGCTTGCTGGAGATCGCGGCTTCGGCCGCTTTGCGCGCCCGGTCTTCGCCCGACGCTTCGCCCACGGCCATGAGGGCCGCACCACCCTCGGACATGATGGTGCGCACGTCCGCGAAGTCCAGGTTGATCAGGCCGGGGACGGTGATGAGCTCGGAGATGCCTTGCACGCCCTGGCGCAGCACGTCATCGACAATGCGAAACGCGTCTTGAATGCGCGTGTTACGGTCGACCACGTCAAGCAGGCGGTCGTTGGGGATCACAATGAGGGTATCGACCTCCTCTTTCAAGGCCCGAATCCCCTCTTCCGCGATGCGGCGGCGTTGGGGCCCCTCAAAAGAGAACGGTTTGGTGACGACGCCAATGGTGAGGGCGCCCTCTTCGCGGGCTAAACGAGCAATAATGGGCGAAGCTCCGGTACCGGTTCCGCCGCCCATCCCCGCGGTGATGAAGACCATGTCCGCGCCTTTCAACACTTCGCGCAATTCTTGTTGCGATTCCTCGGCCGCTTTGCGTCCGATTTCGGGCTTGCCCCCCGAGCCCAACCCTCGGGTGAGCTTGTCGCCAATCCGCACCCGGATCGGCGCCAGGCTCTTGGCCAGGTGCTGCGCATCGGTGTTGACGGCTACGAACTCAACGCCTTGGACCCCCTCGGAAATCATTCGATTGACGGCGTTGCATCCCCCGCCACCGACGCCGACGACCATGATGCGTGCCGACGGCTCTGGACTGGTGTACAGGGTTTCCATTCCCAAACCTCCTTCTGGGCCTTTCGGAGGCCAAGGTTTCTCCCCAAGTCGAACTTGGGCGGGTTGAAGGCTATTCTAACATAAACCTCGCGTCTCTGACAAGGTTCTGGACGATGTTTCTTCCGGGCTCGCGCGAGCTAAGGACTCAAGGACGCGTTTCCGCGACGCCATCGCCCGCTTGCGGTACAATATGAGAGGCTCAGGCCTTCGCGTCGTTCCACGGCCATCCGACATCCCTTGGGAGACCCGCTTATGGACGACCAATACCCCCGTTTGCGCTCGTTGCGCGTGATCCCTTTTCGTTACCGGGATACCCCCGGCTTTTTGCTGCAAGACCCGTTGCACCTCTCGCCGCACACGCTTTTTCTGCCGGCCGACTTCGCGCCGGTTTTGATGTTCATGGATGGCACGAATTCACCCCAGGCCATCCGGGCCAAGATGTTGTTGCGCTATGGCCTGCCCGTGCCGCCCGAGGTGCTGGATCAGCTCATCCACGATCTGGACCAAGCCTATTTTCTAGACAATGCCCGTTTTCGCGCGTACCTGGCCCAGCGGCTGGAGGAATATCGCCGCGCGCCGCACCGCGCGCCGAGTCACGCGGGCGAGGCCTATCCGGCTGACCCGACGGCGTTGCGTCAGACCCTTGAGGCTTATTTGCAAGCCGTCTCCGAGCTGCCCGCGCGGCCTTCGGGCACCATTCAAGGGGTTATCAGCCCGCATATCGATTACACCCGGGGCCAGCGGGTGTATGCCGCGACCTGGGCTTATGCCCAAGACGCGGTGCGCGCGGCCGAGCGCATCATTGTGCTGGCTACGGATCACAACGCGCCGCCCGGCAGCATCACGCTCACGCGGCAGCACTACGCGACGCCGTACGGCGTGCTGCCCACCGACCGCGCGCTGGTCGACCGCTTGGCCCAGGCTTTGGGCGAAGACGAAGCCTTCCGCCACGAGGTGCATCACATTGGTGAACACGCGGCCGAGCTGGCTTTGGTTTGGGCGCACCACATGCGCGGGGGTGAGCCGGTCGAAGTGGTGCCCATCCTGCTCGGTGGCCTCGACCATTATTTCGGCAGCGGCCTGCACCCGCGGCAAGACGCGCGCTGGACGCGCGCCGCGGAGGTGTTGCGCGCGGCTTTGGCCGAAAAGCCCTCCCTTCTCGTGGCCGCGGTCGACCTCGCTCATGTGGGCCCGGCCTTCGGCGACCCCACGCCTTGGGGGCCGGGTGATAAGAAGCGCCTGCGCGCGGCCGACGAAGCCCTTCTGCAGACCATCCAGGCCGGGCAACCGGATGCGTTTTATGAGACCATTGCCGCGACCCAAGACCGGTATCGCATTTGCGGCTTTGGCCCGCTTTATTTGTACTTGCGCGTGTTGGAAGGCCTGCCCACCACCGTGGTCGGGTATGAGCAAACCCCCGCGGACGAGCAGTTTGGCTCGGTGGTATCCATCGCGGGTGGCGCCACGTGGGTGCCGAGCGGCCCCGGGGAGGTAGCATCATGAGCGAAGCGCGCTCCCCGGTCCCGCGGCACGTGTTGGTGTTGGCCCATCCCCAGGTCGAAGCCGGGCTTTCGGAAGCCGAGCGGGTGGCGCAGTTTCTGCAGCGCCATGGGGTACAAGTGCGCACCGGCTTGCTCAACGCGCCCTGGGTGCGCACGTATGTGTGCCAGCAAAAGCCCGATTTGGTCATCGCGCTGGGCGGCGACGGGACGATGTTGCGCGCCGGGCATTTGGCTGCTCCGTGCGGCGTACCGATCTTGGGCATTAACTTGGGCCGCTTCGGCTTTTTGATCGAGGTTCAGCGGGACGAGTGGCCTCAAGCCCTCGAACGTCTGTTGCGTGGGGAGTATCGCCTCGAACGGCGAATGATGCTCCAGGTGAGTTTGCACCGGGGGGGACAGACCCTTGGCCCGTGGGAGGTTGTGAACGAGGCGGTGGTGTGCCGCGGGCGTTCGGTGCGTCCGGTGCGTCTGTCCGCGTATGTCGATGGCTTGCTCTTGAGCCGTTACGTCGCAGATGGCCTGATCATCGCAACACCGACCGGGTCCACGGCCTACGCGCTGGCGGCCGGGGGGCCGATCTTGCCCCCCGAGCTGCGCAACATCTTGCTGGTGCCCGTCGCGCCCCATCTTTCGGTTGACCGCGCGGTGGTTTTGGCCGAGGGCTCGTCGGTCAAGGTGGTGCCGCATGTGGACCACGAGGTGGTGCTCAGCATCGATGGCCAGGAACCCGAAGCTTTGCGCCCCGGCGATGAAGTCCACATTCGCGCGGGGGAGCATTCGCTCTTGTTCGTACGCTTCCAAGGCCCTGAGTATTTTTATCGCTTGTTGACCGCATACATGCGTTCTCATCCTTTGGTTCAGAAGCTGGATGCGCGCGCGTAGCGTGGCGCAAAGGAGGCGGTATGCGAGACGTGATTAAGCATTGGTCCCCCAAAGCGCGTTGGGCCCTCGGTCTGCTCTTGCTGTTGCTCCTTGGCTATGGGGTCCTCTCCCGATTCGAAGTTCGATCATCGCAGTTTCAAGGCGAACCCGGGGCGCTTCTGGCCCTCGAAGGGATGGCGCCGTTGCAAAAGGTTGCCTCTCCCTCTGGCGGCGTGGATATGTCTGGGGATTGGGTCGGGTTGGGCCCGGATTCGGTGGCTGCGGCCCCTCTGCCCCTCGACCGTATGGTTATCAAGCAGGCTTATGTTGAGGCCTATGTCGACGACCCCGCGGCCGCATTGGATGCCACTCGCACGTGGGTGAAGCAAGCGGGCGGGTATGTGGTCGAGAGCCAGGTTTACGTCTCGCAGCGCGAGGCCGCGAAGAGCGAGCGCGCTCGGCTGGTCTTCCGCATCCCAGCCGAGCGGTTGGATGAGGCTTTGGCTTTCATTCGCGAGCAGGCCGAGTTCACGGTCGAGCGCGTCGAGGGGAAGGACGTCACCGAAGAGTATTTGGATTTGGACGCGCGCTTGCGCGCGCTACGCGCGGCCGAACAACGTTTGGAAGAGCTTCTGCAGCGGGCCGAAGATCCGCAAGACGTGCTGAGTGTCTATCGAGAGCTCGTGAACTTGCAGGCCGAGATCGAGCGGATCGAAGGGCGCATCCGATATTTGGAGCAGTCTGTGGCCTATTCCCGGGTCGAGGTGACCTTCTATCCCGTGCGCGAGCGGCCGCGCGTGGGCTTGCAGTGGGGCGATTGGAACTTATGGGACACCGCGATTCAGGCCCTCAACGCGCTGATCGCGTTGGTGCGTCTGGTCGTGCGTTGGGCGATCTGGGCCGTGCTCTTTTGGTTGCCGTTGCTGCTCACCGGGTGGCTCTTGTATCGCTGGGTCATCTTGCGGGTGTGGCGTTGGTTCGTCCACCGCAAGAAGAGTTGAGGATGCTCACATGTTGGCGAAGGGGTGCCGCTGAGCGAGTTTTTGGTTATAATGGGGATGTACCCTATTCCCTCTGTTGAGGAGGTCATCTATGACCCACGTAATTACGCGCTTATGCTTGCGGGATGCGGCCTGCGTCGAGGTGTGTCCGGTCGAGTGCATCGTGCCGGGCAAACCCGTCGAAGAGTGGCCCCTGTATTATATCGATCCTGATACGTGCATTGATTGTGGTGCCTGCGTGCCCGAGTGTCCTTTTGAGGCCATCTTCCCCGAGGACGAGGTGCCTTCGCCCTATGTCGCGAAGGGTGGCGAGCGCATCAGCCTGCCGGTCTCGGAATGCGACGGCGGCGAACCGTACACCTACACCAATCACCACGGCGAAGAAGAATACATCCCCTGCACCAAGGTCTTGCAAGAAGGCGAGGAAGTGGATCTCACGCCCGACATTGAAGCCAACGCGCGCTTCTTCTCCGAAGGCCCGGGTTACTCGGTCCTGGAGGAATAACCCGGTTTCAAGCTGCCCTCAACCCCCGGTCCAAAGCTCGTTGGACCGGGGGTTTTTCGTCCCTCACGCTGGTTGGCACACTGGGATTGCGGAGGTGCGTCATGCGAGTGCGCGATTATCACGCGAACCCGGGGATTCGGTACTGGGTCCCTGAGCCGCCCGCGGGCTATCAGCCTTTGGGTACAGAAGCGCGGCAGGGCGGGCATCGGGTGGCCTTCTGGGCCAAGGTCGAGGACCATACCTTGCAGGACGTGCGCTTCACAGCTTCTCGACGCTGCCGCAAGTTGTTGGCCCTCGCGGACGTGGTCGCGGACCGTTTGCGCGGCCAACCTTACCCCGATTGCCGTTGGGACCCTGAGGCGGTCTTGGCGACTTTCGCCGAAGAACGGGACCAAGCCAAGTTGCGTGACCGGCTGGCTTTGATCCAGCAGGCCCTCCCGTGCACGACCGCATAGCTGCGCGGCCCAAGCTGAGGGCCGTGAGCGGACGTTTAGTGCTTCTTGGGGGCGAAGAGAAGGGAGATCGCGAACACCGCGGTCGCGGTCAGGACGATGGTCGCGCCGGACGCGGTGTTGAGCGCGTAGGCGAAAAGCAACCCCGCGACCACGCTGATGACGCTAAACACAATGGCCAGCACCATCATGACCCAGAAGTCGTCGGCCCAGCGATACGCGGCCGCCGCGGGGATGACCAAAAGAGCCGAGACCAGGACCAATCCCACCACTTTAATCGAAGCCACCACGGTGAGGGCCACCAGGGTGAGTAGCAGGTAATACAGAAAGCCCTCAGGCAGGCCCGCGACCCGGGCGGCTTCGGGGTCAAAAGTGACGAAGAGCAGCTCTTTATACAGCGCGAGCACCGCACCGACGACCAAGACCCCGACTCCGAGCAGCCACTTCAGGTCGTCGGGCGAGATCGCCAACACGCTCCCGAAGAGATACGTGAACAGATCTACGTTGTAGCCCTGCCGCAGGCCCAACAAGAGGATCCCAAAGGCCATGGTCGCGGCGAACCAAATGCCGATGGCTGTGTCTTCTTTGAGCGCGCCGCGGCGGGTGACCAGGCCAATCCCCCAGGCGACCAGAACGCAAAATCCGGTGGCCGTGAGGATGGGATCGAGCCCGAGCAGCATGCCGAGCGCGACCCCGCCAAAGGCCGCGTGGGCAATGCCGGTCCCCATGAACGACATCCCTCGCAGCACGATGTAAACGCCCATGATCGCGGTGATAATGCCCACAATGATCCCGCCGATGAGGGCCCGTTGCATGAACGCGTATTGCCACCAAGCCATCTTATTCCTCCGAGGGATGGCGTCGGACCACCAGGTGCGGCGTAGCTGCGTGGTGGAAGAAGACCGCTTCGCAGCCGTACATATCGCTCAA
>JAADEP010000087.1 GCA_013153335.1 Chloroflexota bacterium | reverse complement strand
GCGCAGGTTGACAATCCCGACCAGCCCACGCGCACGCTCAAACCCCTGGAGCAGCGCTTTGGCATCACGGGCTACACCCACAGCGACCACAACCCGGTTCGCCTGCGTTTTTCCATAAGCGACCCCAACGGCAATGCGAGCTTTGACCCGGCCACCTGGCAAATTCGCTTGGACGACATCCTCCCCGGCGGTGCGAGCCTGGTCTTGCCCCAAGCAGGCGTAGCAGACCCAGCCAACGCCACCCGCCTGCGCTGGATACACACCCATGGCTACGACAGCAACGGGGGCTTGGTACGCAACTATGGCACGTACGACTTCACAACCTGCGCAAACGACCCAGCCAGCAGCACATGCATCCGCGGGCAGGTGTTGAGCGCGAGCTAGAAACCTTGGTGTTCAGGGGTGCTTGCCATCGCGAAAAAACGCCGGGCCTTCATGGACCGAAAGCCCGGCGTTGGGTTGCGCAACCGGTCGTTCTGTCAGCTTTGGGCTGGGGGTTCGCTCCCGGGCTCGCGAGGTCGGCCGCTGGTGCGCCCCCGCGGGCCGGTGCCTCGACGCGGGCCCGCGCTTCGTCCACCGCCTCGGCGATTGCCGCGCGGCCCTGAGCGCCCACCTCGGCCCGAGTCTCGGCGGCGAGGCGGCGGGAGTTTTTCTTCGCCCGGTCGCGGTTGGATGCCTCGGTCGCGTGCCCGGGCTTCTTCCAGGCTCCAGCCCTCGAGTACGGCTTGCCGCGAGAGTCGGATTTTGCCCGTGTTGTCGTCGATGTCCGTGACCATGACTTCCACTTGGTCGCCGATCTTGACCACGTCTTCAACTTTGTTGACCCGCTCGGCCGCGAGCTGGGAGATGTGCAGCAGTCCCGTCGTGCCGGGCAGGATTTCTACAATCGCACCGAAGTCGGTGATGCGCACAACCCGGCCTGTGTAGATACGCCCTTCTTGGGGGATTTCGGTCAGGGCTTCGATGCGCCGCAAGGCTTCTTGCGCGCCCGCGCGGTCGGTGGACGCAATGAAGACGCGGCCGTCTTCCATGATGTCGATCTTGGTGTCGGTCTCGTCTTGCAGCGCGCGGATGATGCGCCCGCCCGGGCCGATAACCGCCCCGATGCGCTCGACCGGGATTTGGATCGTGATCATGCGCGGGACGTGCGGTTTGAGCTCTTTGCGCGGCTCGGGGATGACCTCGAGCATTTTTTGCAGAATGTGCAGTCGGGCGTCTCGAGCCTGGTTCAGGGCCCTGGCCATGATCTCTTTGGTCAGGCCCGCGATCTTGATGTCCATCTGCAGCGCCGTGATGCCTTCCTTGGTGCCCGCGACCTTGAAGTCCATGTCGCCCAGCATGTCTTCAAGCCCCAGAATGTCGGTCAGAATCACGAACTGGTCCCCTTCTTTGATGAGGCCCATAGCGACGCCGCCCACCGGAGCTTTGATCGGAACGCCCGTATCCATCAGGGCGAGGGTGGAGCCGCACACGGAGGCCATGGACGTGGAGCCGTTGGACGACAGGACTTCGGAGACCAGCCGCAGGGTGTAGGGGAACTCTTCTTCCGGGGGAATCACGGGCAACAGCGCGCGTTCGGCCAGCGCGCCGTGGCCGATCTCACGCCGGGATGCGCCCCGCAAGGGCTTGACCTCGCCGGTCGAGAAGGGCGGGAAGTTGTAGTGGTGCATATAGCGTTTGGATTCGACCGGCGTGAGGCCATCCAGCTCTTGGGCTTCGCGCGGGGTGCCCAGGGTGCATAGAGTGAGCACCTGGGTTTCGCCGCGGGTGAACAGGCCCGAACCATGTGCGCGCGGGCTGATGTCGATGGCCACCCAAATGGGGCGCACTTCGGTCGGCGTACGGCCATCCGCCCGGATGCCCGTCTCGAGGATGCGTTGCCGCATGACCTTCTTGAGCGCCTCTTCGAACGCGACCTTGACCTGGATGGGCGTGGGGACCTCGGCATCGGGCTCATCTTCGGGCGGTGTCGTGAACCGCTCAATCACTTCGTCCCGAAGCGCGTTGATGGCCCGGTTGCGGGCCTTCTTGTTCAGCGTCGGTACGAGCACTTCCTGAATAATGCGGTCGGCCACGGCCTCGTAGACCTGCTCTTTGAGCTCTTCGGGCACGATGAAGGGTTCATATTCGGCCTTGGCCTTGCCGATCTGGCGGACCATTTCTTCTTGCAGGTCGATCATGGGCTGCAAAGCTTTGTGCCCGAACTCCAGAGCTTCGACCATCACGTCTTCGGGCACTTCCTTCGCCCCAGCTTCAACCATGATGATGGCGTCGCGCGTGCCCGCAATGCGCAGGTCCAGATCCGACTGCTCCATCTCGCTAAAGGTCGGATTGACCACGAATTCGCCGTTGATGCGCCCGATGCGCACGGCTCCGATAGGGCCGTTCCAGGGCACGTCCGAAATGGCCAGGGCTGCGGACGCGGCGTTGACCGCGAGGATATCCAAAGGATGCTCTTCGTCCACAGACCAGGAATAGAGAATGACCTGCACCTCGTTCCGCAAGTCCTTGGGGAACAGGGGCCGAATAGGCCGGTCGACCAAGCGGGCTGTGAGGATGGCTTCTTCGGTTGGTCGACCTTCTCGGCGGAAGAAAGAGCCCGGGATGCGGCCGCCCGCGTAGAGGCGTTCTTCGTAATCCACGCGCAGCGGGAAGAAATCCACGTCTTCTTTGGGCTTGTCGCTCATGGTCACGGCCGCGAAGACCATGGTATCGCCCATGCGCACCGTCACGGCCGCGTTGGCCTGAAAGGCCAGATGGCCGGTTTCGATGATGATCTTCTTCCCCGCAATCTCTGTCTCAAAGTGATGTATTGGGGGATGATTTGGGGACGCGATGAACGTCATAGCCGAACCTCCTACAGATAAGGGTTCGACCAAGAGCCCGCTTCGGTCAGGGACTGGCGAGTGCCGCGCCGCGCGCGCCATTCGCCAATTCCCAACCTCCGCGGGTCTTGGCCTAAACACCAAAAAGCCGACACACCTTCGGCGCGCCGGCTCATGGCCTGAAACCGAACAGCAGGTTGCGTTTCACCCTGTCCGTCGAACGCGGACCTCCATCTGGGGCGCCGCTTTAGAACTTGCGGCGGATCCCCAACTTATCCGTCACGTAGACGTACCGCGAGTAATCCTTATCCCGCAGGTAACGCAACAAGCGGCGGCGTTTGCCGACCATCTTGAACAAACCCCGCCGGGACGCTTCGTCGTCCTTGTGTTGCTTGAGGTGCTCGGTCAGCCGTTGGATGCGGTACGTCAACAGCGCGATTTGCACCTCGGGCGAGCCCGTATCGTTCGGGTCTCGTTGAAAGGCGCGGATGATTTGTTCCTTGATCTCCTTGTCAATGGCCATGGGATGATGCTCCTTTTCCCAAGTCTCCGAGCGGAGAGCCGCCCCTGACCAGGCTGCCAGGGGCCACCAGAAGAACCTCTGGGGCCACCCTCCGCCGGGCAAGCCAGCCCGATTATACCAAAAAATCTTTACGCTCCCAATGTTTCGCGCCCCGGTCTTGGAAGAATCGCAAGAGTTGTGATAACATTGCATAGAGTCCACCGCCGGTAAGGGAGAACCATGTCCGACGTCTTCCCCGACAAGTATGTCATTGGCCTTACGGGTAACATCGCCACGGGCAAGAGCGTGGTTCGGAAAATGCTGGAACATTTGGGGGCCTATGGCATTGACGCGGACCGTCTGGCCCATCGGGCGATCGCTCGTGGCGCGCCAGGCTACATCAAGGTCATAGAAACGTTCGGGCGTTGGATTGTGGGCCCTGATGGCGAAATTGACCGCCGCAAGTTGGGCAAGCTGGCGTTCTGCGCGCCCGAAGCCATGCGTCAGTTGGAAGCCATTGTGCATCCGTTGGTGCTGCAGGCGGTCAAGCACCTCATCCAGCGGGCGCCGCATAAAGTTGTGGTCATTGAGGCCATCAAGCTGCTCGAGACCGACTTGCACAAGTGGTGCGACGCGATTTGGGTGGTCGACGCGCCGCCTGAGGTGCAGTATGAGCGCCTGCTCAAGCGCGGGTTGAGCCCCGAGGAAGCTCGTCAACGCATGCAAGCGCAGGGATCGCAAGAAGCCAAGAAAGCGCGCGCGGACGTGGTCATCGACAACAGCCGCTCGTTCGAATACACCTGGCGCCAGGTCATGCGCGCGTGGTCCCGCATCCCGGCGGTGCGCCGCGAGCCTGAAAAGCCCGCTCCGCAAGCGGCCGCTGTCGCAGCGCCCCCGACCGAGGTGCGCGTCGAGCCCGCGACTCCAAGGCACGCGGAAGAGATCGCGGCTTTCATCGCGCGGGTGACGCGCGGGCGCTTCAAACCCAGTCGGGCCGACGTTATCGCTCGTTTTGGCGATCGGGCCTATTTGCTCGTCCGTCGCGAAAATGAATTGGTTGGCCTGATCGGCTGGCAAGTGGAGAACTTGGTCACCCGAATTAATGAAGTGTACATCCTGCCGGGCCAGCATTTGGAGCCCGCGTTGCGCGCGGCCATGGACGAGATTATCGAACGCTCGCGCGAACTGCAGAGCGAAGCTGCCTTGGTCTTTGTCCATCCTGCCTTCTATCGCGTAACCCAGCCGGTCTGGAAAGCGTTAGGCTTTGAGCCTAAAGACCCCGAAACCTTGGCCCAGGCGAGCCGTGCCTGGTTTGAGGCCGCGCAAGAATCAAAACCTAAAGGTCCCAGCATTATGCTCTTCAAGCAACTGCGTAAGGATCAAGTCCTCCAACCACTCTAATCGGGGACCGCATCCGTGGACGAACTTTTGGCACAAATCAGCCTGATCCTGGCCCGCCTTGACTGGATCAGTCTGGTTGACATTCTTCTGGTCACGCTGGTCTTTTTTCTGGTTTTGTCGTGGTTGCAGGGCACGCGCGGGATGGCCATCCTTCGGGGCGTGCTTTTCACCATTTTGGCGGTCGCGCTTTTGGTACGCGTGCTCGAGTTTCCCGCCCTGAATTTGCTCTTGCGAGGGATTTTTTCGGCCCTCATGGTGGCCATCCCCGTGATTTTTGCGCCTGAACTGCGCCAGGCCCTGGAGCGTTTGGGCCGTTGGGTCTCAGTCCCCACGACGCGGCAATCGGAAATCGAAAGCATTGTCGACGCGGTTGTGCAAGCGGTGACCGATATGTCGCGCGAACGCATCGGCGCGTTGATCGTGTTCGAGCGCTCGGTGAGCCTGGGTGAACACATTCGCACCGGCGTGCTTTTGGACGCGCTGGTGAGTCGAGAGCTGATTTTGCAGATCTTCTACCCCAACACGCCGTTGCACGATGGCGCGGTCATCATTGGCCGGGGACGCATCCAGGCGGCCGCGTGCGTGTTGCCGCTGACCGACCGCCTGGAGCTGCCCTCGGCCCACGGAACCCAGCGATTGGGGCTGCGCCACCGGGCCGCGTTGGGCATTACCGAGGTTAGCGATGCCGTCGCGTTGGTGGTTTCCGAAGAGACCGGGCGCATTTCCCTCATGCGCGATGGGCATATGATCCCGGACCTGACGCCGCAACAAGCGCGTGAGTTGCTCTTGGCGAACTTGACAGCCACCCAGCCCCGGTTTTGGTTCGTCGCGCGGAGCGCGCTCCGCCGACAGCAGGCCCATCCTCAGGAACGATAACCATGCGCATCTTTGGCCAGAGTTGGCGCCAGCTGATTGCGAATTTCTTGATGGCCTTGTTGCTCAGCGTGATGCTTTGGGCTTGGGCCCAGGTAGAGCAACATCCCACCGAGCGGCGGACGTATCGCGTGCAGCTCGAAGTGCGCAACGTCCCCGAAGGTTTGCTCGTGCTCAACCGAGAAGTTTTGGAGCAATACGTTTCCATCACGCTTTTGGCGCCTCAAGATGTGATCCGCACCCTTTCCCCGACCGAGGTTTTGCACGCGTGGGTGGATTTGGCCGGGCTCACCGAAGGCGAGCACGAAGTCCCGGTCAACGTCAAGGCCGATGACCCCTTCATCCGCATTTTGTCGTATGAACCGCAGACCGTGACCGTCGTGCTGGAAGCCTTCGCCCGCAAAAAGGTGCCGGTTTTGGTGGCGATTCGGGGCGTTTCCGAAACCAGCCGTCATCGTTCGTTCAAGGTCACTCCATCTATGGTCACAGTAGAAGGACCGGCGCACATCGTGCGTCAGGTGGTCGCGGCCCAGGCCATTGTTTGGGTCGAGGACGATCCGCACACTTTGATCAAGAAAGTCAGCGTCACGCCTGTGGACCGGAACAACGAACCGGTGTCAGGCGTGAGCGTCATCCCTTCCGAAGTCGAAGTGCGCATCTCGAGCTTGGTGAACTCGCGCAACGCGGCCGTTCGGGTTGTGTTGAAGGGCCAGCCCGCGCGGGGTTACCACATTGCCCAGGTGCAGGTTGAGCCGGCCATTGTGACCCTTTACGCCCATGATAAAGAGGTGCTCGACCAGATTGATTTCGTCGAGACCGAGCCCATCCGCATCGACGGCGTGAGCGGTGATATTAGCAAAAGGGTTCCGCTTCAAGTCCCCGAAGGCGTGTTGTTTGTGGAGCCCGCCACGGTCCAAGTGAACATCTCGATCGAACCGCTGTTTACCACCCTGACCTTGTCGGACGTCCCCATCAAGCTCAAAGGCGTGGCTTCGGGGCTGCGGGCGACCGTGGAGCCAGACCGGGTCGATTTGCTGCTCAACGGGCCCGTGCCCGGGATTGAAAAGCTCGATCCGCAGGCCGACATTGAGGTCGTGGTGGATGTGACCAACTTGAGCGTGGGCGAGTATACGTTGGAGCCCCAGGTTTGGATCAAGGAGGATTTGGGCATCACCGTGGTGCAGATCACCCCGCCCAGCGTCAAGGTCACGTTGACGCTAGAAGCCACGCCGACCCCGACGCCCACGCCGACTTCGACCCCGGCTGCGAGCCCCACGCCGTAGGGCTGAGGCAGGAGGCGCGTGCATGAAGACCCAACGCCCCCGAGCGGAACTTGAGGCCCTTCGGCTGCGCAAAGCGTTTATGGAAGCGCAGCGCGCGGCGCGACGGGCTCGCATGGAATATTACCGCCGCACGGGACGCGTGGTCCTGGTGACCCCCGACATCCCGCCGGGTGACCTGTTGGCCGAAGTGCCTGGGCCCGCGGACGCGCCGCCCGTGGAGGCCAAGCCGCGGCGTTCGTGGCTCGACCGCGTGTTACTGGCCGTCGAGATTTTGGCCGTGGTGGGGCTGTTTTTGGTCTTGGCCCATGCCTTTGGACTGGTACGGGCGCTCAACGAAGAGATCGCGCAGGCTTTGGCGCCGCCCACCCCTACCGCGACGCCCTGGCTTCGGCCCGTGGTTCTGCCTAGCGGTCACACCCCACCCAACGCGCCAGGGGGCGCGCGGCCCAACGAGGCGGAAATCCCCGAGCATTTGCGGCCTTATCTGCAGGCCTATTACGCGGCCCTCACCTTGCCCACACCCAGCCCGGAGCAAGCCATCCGTATTCGCATTCCGGCCATTGGCGTTGACGCGCCCATTGTCATGGGCGACGATTGGGAGCAGCTCAAAAAGGGCGTTGGCCAGCACATCGGTTCGGCCAACCCCGGTCAGCCCGGGAACTTGGTGCTTTCGGCCCATAACGACATTTACGGCGAGATCTTCCGTGACCTCGACAAACTGCAGCCCGGCGACAAAATCTACATCCACACGCACAATCGCGTCTACACCTACGTGGTGACCGAGATTCACATCGTCGAACCCACCGACGTGGAATGGATGATGCCGACCGACGAGCCCGTGGTTACGCTCATCTCGTGTTATCCCTATATGGTCGACAACCAGCGCATCATTGTGCGGGGCCGCCTGGTGGAAGAATAGCCCATCCGCACCGGGTTGGCACCCAACGCGCTGGACAACATCGCTGTTGCGACGTCTTGAACGGTTTCGGAGGAGGTTACCGATGCCCATAGATTGGCTGGCTGTTGCCTATACCATGCTGCTTTCGCGGCGGATGGACGAGTTGGAAGAACAGGTTTTGACCCCTCAGGGCAAGGTCAAGTATCAATTCTCGGCCAAGGGCCATGAGCTGGTTCAGGTGCTGACCGCGCAGTTTTTGACGCATCCGCATGATGCGGCCACCGTCTATTATCGCTCGCGGCCCTTCGTGTTGGCGAGCGGTTTGACCCCAGGCGAAGCCCTAGCCGCGAACATGGCCCGCGATGCCGGGCCGAGCCGGGGCCGCGACGCGGGCGTGATGTTCCACCTGCCGAGCCGGGGCCGCGCGACCGTTTTGCCGTCTTCGGGCGATGTGGGCGCGCAATACCCGACCGCGGCCGGTTGGGCCCACGCGATTCGGTACCGCGTGCGGGTCTTGCACGAGCCTGAATGGCGCGGCGCGATCGCGGTCGCGATGGGCGGCGATGGTAGCGTGGCGAGCAATGGCTTTTGGGCCGCGCTAAACGTGGTCACGACCGCGCGGCTGCCCATGCTCTTCGTCATCGAAGACAACCAGTTCGGCATCTCCGTGCCGAGCCATCTCCAGACCCCGGGAGGGAACATCGCGGTCAATTTGGCCTCGTATGGCAATTTGGAGATTTGGGATGGCCCGGGCTATGACCCGGCCGAGACCGCTCGGATCTTGGACGAGGCGATTCGCTATGTGCGTTCTGGCGAAGGTCCGGCCTTGGTCCGCCTGGAAGTCCCTCGGTTGAGCGGGCACACGTTCACCGACAACCAGGCCTACAAATCCCCTGAGCGCCGCGAATGGGAAGAAGCGCACGATCCCATCCCTTATTTGCGCGGCTATTTGCTCGAGCAAGGCTTGTTGACCTCAGCGGATTGGGACGCGCTGGTGCAGCGGGTGGAACAGGATTTAAAGGAAGCCCTGGCTTGGGCCGAGGCGCAACCGGAACCGGATCCCGCGCAGGTGACGCGCTATGTCTTCTTTGAAGGCGAGCCCCCGGTTATGGGCGGATTGCGACCTGAGGGGGCGCTGCCGCCCATGGGGCACGATGAGCCGCGCCCGCCAGAGCCGCGCCGGCGCATCAATTTTGTGGACGCGGTGCTGCGGGTGCTCGAGACCGAGATGGCCCGCAACCCGCGCATCGCGGTGTTCGGCGAGGACGTGGCCGTGAAGGGCGGGGTGCACGGCGCAACCCGAGGGCTTTGGGCGCATTTTGGCTCTGAGCGCGTTTTCGACACCCCGCTCAACGAAACGGGCATTGTCGGCCGGGCTGTGGGCATGGCCTTGGCCGGGCTGCTGCCCGTCCCCGAAATTCAGTTCCGCAAATACGCGGACCCCGCCCGCGAGCCGATCCACGACCTCGGCTTTTTGCGCTGGCGTACCGCGAATCAGTTCGCCGCGCCCCTGGTGTTGCGCATGCCGGTGGGCTTTGGCAAGGTCACGGGCGATCCCTGGCACAGCTTCAGCGCGGAGCAAGAATTCGTGCATATGTTCGGCTGGCGCATCGCGTATCCCAGCAACGCGGCCGATGCGGCCGGGCTGCTGCGCACCGCCTTGCGCGGGGATGACCCGGTCATCTTCCTCGAGCATCGGGCGCTGTTGGATACCGCGGTCGCGCGGCGGCCCTATCCCGGGGACGATTATTGCTTGCCCTTTGGACGGGCGGCTCGCTTGCAAGAAGGTCGGCGTTTGACCGTGGTGACGTGGGGAGCCATGGTGCCTCGCGTGCTCGAGGCTGCTCAATCGTGGCCGGGTGAGATCGAGGTCCTCGACCTACGCACCCTGATCCCCTGGGACCAAGAAGCCGTGCTGGACAGCGTGCGGCGTACCGGGCGGCTGTTGATCGTGCACGAGGACGGCCTGACCGGGGGCTTTGGCGGCGAAATCGCGGCGGTGGTCATGGATGAGGCCTTTGAATGGCTCGACGCGCCCATCCGCCGTGTGGCCGCGCCGGATGTGCCGGTGCCATACAACATCGGCCTGATGCACGCGGTCGTACCCACGGTAGAACGCATTCGGCAGGCCATCGAAGCCTTGCTCGCGTGGTAAGCGCACACGGCTGGGTCATTTTCGCGAATTCCGATTTTCTCAATTCGTTCGGAATGCGGGGCCTGCTCGCGTTGACAGGCCCAGGCCGGGCATGTTATACTCGCTTAGGCCAGGATTAAAGGGCCCAGAGGTCACGCATCGGGAGCTGTTGCTATGCTATGGCCCTACATCCCCATTGCGATAATGTTGCTGATTGCCACGGGGCTGGCCGTGGCAATTGTTGTGCTGGCCCACATGTTCGGGCCACGGCGCAAGACATACCGCAAAGGTATGCCTTATGAATCGGGCATGGTGCCCATCGGCCCAGGGATGCGCCGGCAGCCCATCCGCTTTTATCGCATCGCGATGCTCTTCTTGCTCTTCGACATTGAAGTCGTCTTCTTGCTCCCGTGGGCGATCGTGTTCCGCAAATTGGGCACCTTCGCCTTCGTGGAGATGCTGGTCTTCATCGCCATCTTGGTCGTCGGCTACATCTACGCTTGGCACAAAGGAGCGCTGGAATGGGAGTAGAGCAGAAGCTCGGTGACCTGGGCATTGTCACCACCACCCTGGAAGAAGCCGTGAACTGGGCTCGTACGCGCGCGATGTGGCCGCTGCTCTTCGGCCTCGCGTGCTGCGCGATCGAGATGATGGCTACCGCGGCCAGCCGGTACGATTTGGCCCGGTTCGGCATGGAGCTGATGCGGGCCAGCCCGCGGCAGGCGGACTTGATGATTGTCGCGGGCCGGGTGACCCGCAAGATGGCGCCAGTATTGCGCCGCCTCTATGACCAAATGCCCGAGCCCAAATGGGTCATCGCGATGGGCGACTGCGCGTCCAGCGGCGGCGTGTTCAACAATTACGCGGTCGTCCAGGGCGTGGATGAGGTCGTCCCTGTGGATGTGTATGTCTCGGGGTGCCCCCCGCGGCCCGAGCAGCTCATCCACGGCATTTTGACCCTGCACGCGAAGGTCATGAAAGAGAAGCCTTTCCGCCAGGGCTAAACGCCGGAGGCCACGGAGATGAGCGCGTATCTGCAAACGGTCGAGGAAAAGGTTCGGGCCCGCTTTGGCGACGCGGTCGCCGCGAGCACCTTCCGCGGGGAGCTGACCTTGGTGGTGCCGCGGGACCAGTTGCTCGATGTGGCCCGCATGTTGCGCGACGAACTGGGCTTCGATTTCTTGGCCGACCTTACCGCGGTGGATTATTGGCCCGAGGGCCAGCCCCGCTTCCACGT
>JAADEP010000212.1 GCA_013153335.1 Chloroflexota bacterium | reverse complement strand
CGACATGACGTTCTTCCTCATGGCCCTGGGGTTGTTCGTTTACCTCGCGCCGAAGCACGTGGTGGATGAGCATCGTCGCCACCTCAAAGGAACGCGCGGGGTCGAGGACGATGGCCCGGTTGTGGAAGGCCGTGTACGGTCTTCGCGAGAACGCTAAATTGCGCAGGAGGCGCTGCATGCAGATTCGATGGCTCTTGCCTTTGGTTGGACTCGCGTTCGCGTTTGCATGCGCGCGTCCCCCCGCGCCGACCGCGCGGCCTTCAGCCACCTCGGCGCCCCAGTCGAGCCCAACGCCCGTCGCGACCCTCGCGGCAATCTCGCCCTCGCCTTCGCCCCGCGCGACCACATCGCAACCCACGCCAATGCCGACCGCGTGGCCATGGCCCCTCACGCTGCCGACGGATCTGCACGAGCGCACGCAATGGCGCGTGATCGCGCAGGTCAACCAGCCGACCAGCATCGTGGGCTGGCCGGGCGATCCTGAACGCCTCATCATCTTAGAACGGGCCGGCCGCGCGCGGCTCTGGGAGCGCGGGCAGCTCGCGACCGAACCGTTCTTAGACCTCACCGACCGCGTGGGCTCGTCCCAACCGGAACAAGGTCTACTTGGGTTCGCGTTCCACCCGAATTTCGCCGAAAACGGCGTGTTTTTCGTCAACTACACCGACCTGGAAGGCAATACCGTGGTCGCGCGGTTCACCCTTGACCAGCCCGACGCCCGGGTTGCCGACCCAGAGACCGAAACGCGCATCCTTTACGTTGAGCAGCCTTACGGCAACCACAACGGGGGCCATCTGGCCTTCGGGCCCGATGGCTATCTCTACATCGGTTTGGGGGACGGCGGCGCGGCCGGCGATCCCGAAGACCGAGCGCAAAATCCGCACGAACTGCTGGGTAAGATGTTGCGCATCGACGTAGACCACGGCGAGCCGTACGCCATTCCGCCGGATAACCCCTATGCGGATGGCCAGGGCGGACGGCCCGAAATTTGGGCCTTGGGCTTGCGTAACCCCTGGCGTTACGCGTTCGATCCGTTGACGGGCGCGCTGTACATCGCGGATGTGGGGCAAAATTTGTGGGAAGAGGTCAATTACTGGCCTGCGGACGCGCCGCCAGGACCCAATTTCGGTTGGGATTACTACGAAGGGATGCATCCGTTTGAAGACACGCCGCCCCCGGGGCTGACGTTGATCTTCCCGGTTGTGGAATATGGGCACGACATGGGCTGTTCGGTCACGGGCGGCGAAGTCTATCGGGGCCGCGCGCTGCCCGAACTGCAAGGGGTCTATCTTTACGGCGATTTTTGTTCCGGCCGCATATGGGGCTTGATTCAAACCCCCGCGGGCGAATGGAAGAGCCAGGTTCTGTGGGAGACCCAGCACTTGATCTCGACCTTTGGCCGCGACGCGAACGGCGAAGTCTACCTGGCCGACTATGGTACGGGGGCCATCTTGCGCTTAGAGCCCCGGGAGTAGTCGGTTTGGGAGCACGAGCATGACGCCCGAAGAGCGGAGCGATACCCAGCCGCCCTTGCCCTTTCTCAACGAGCCACCGGACGATGCGGTGGTATCGCCCGAGGCCCTCGAGCCCGAGTCTCAGGCGCGTTGGCACCGTTGGGTGGGCAACGGACTTGGGTTGGGGCTCTTCACCTGGGCCTTGTTGACCGCGATCGGCCTGGTGCAATATAGCGCGGCAACGCCGAGCTCAGGGGCCGGATGGCTGCTTCGGCTTTGGGTGGTCGCGCTACGTAAGGCCCTGGGGTTGGGCAGCTTCGCGGTCGTGATGCTCTTGGCCTGGGCTGGCCTGGGGTTGCTCCTCTGGGCCGCGGGGCAACACCCCCGCATTCATTGGGATCGGGTTCTGGCTTGGGAACTTGCCCTGGCTTCGTGGCTCGCGTGGTTGGGACTGCGCGGGGGCCTGGATTTGGAGCGGGTCGCCCAGGGCTATGACGGCGGCGTCATAGGTTGGGGCTTGGCCCGCCTGGTGACCGCGGTGATGCCGCGCGAGGTCGGGCTGGTGGTGTTGCCCTTCTTCATCGCGGTCTTCGCGGCCTGGGGGATGGGTTGGCTGCCCGCCTGGCTCGCGCGCGGCCGCGAATGGGCGCGCGCGCTATCCGCAACGCCGCGAGCTCCAACGCCCACGGCGAGCGCGCAACCGACTGACGTCGCGCCAGCTCCTGAGGCCAGCTCCTCGCACACGGGTTCGAAGCAGACCTCGTCCGCGACTTCGACCGCGTCGCGCCGCGAGACCGTTCCCCAAGTTCGCAAAACGCGTTTGCGCATCCAATATGCTCCCGCCTCGGCTTCGTCCAAACGCGCCCGGGGCCGCGCGGCGCGGAAACGGGGCAAGGATCTGCCGCCGCTCACGTTGCTCAAGCCTGAAGCACGGGGGCGCACAGACCAGGCGCAGATTCAACGTATGGCGGCCATTTTGGAGAAGACCCTGGCCGAATTCGACATCCCGGCCCGGGTTGTGGGCGTGCAGGTGGGACCCACGGTCGTGCAATTCGCGCTCGAACCGGGGTATATCGAAAAGCCCGGCCCAGACGGCGAGATGCAGCGCCAGAAGGTGCGGGTCGCGCAAATTGTGCGCTTGCAGCGCGATTTGGCTTTGGCCTTGGCTGCCGAGCGCTTGCGCATCCAGGCGCCGGTGCCCGGGCGGCCCTATATCGGCATCGAGGTGCGCAACCCCAAGGCGCGCTTGGTGCGCTTACGCCCTCTGCTGGAAAGCGAAGCCTTCGCCCGGGTGAACTCGCCCTTGGCTTTGGCCTTGGGCCGGCAGGTCTCAGGCGAGCCTCTGGTCGCCGACCTGGCCGCCATGCCCCATCTGCTCATCGCGGGCGCGACCGGTTCGGGCAAGTCGGTCTTTCTGCGGTCGATGGTGATCAACCTGGTGATGAACAACACGCCCGATCGGTTGCGGCTCATTTTGCTCGACCCGAAACGCGTGGAGTTGAGCCGGTTCGCGGGCCTGCCTCACATCCTGGGCCAGGTTGAAACCGACCCTGAACGCATCTTGGTCGCGCTGCAATGGGCTGTGGCTGAAATGCAGCGCCGCTATACGCTGTTCGAAAAAGCCCGCGTACGCGATTTGGCCGGTTATAACCGCAAGGCCGAGGAGCCTTTACCCTACATCGTCATCATGGTCGACGAGCTCGCGGACCTCATGATGCAAGCGCCTGAGAGCACCGAGACCGCGCTTATTCGCCTGGCCCAGTTGGCTCGGGCCACTGGGATTCACCTCATGATCGCGACCCAGCGCCCCAGCACCGACGTGATCACGGGGCTGATCAAGGCCAACTTCCCCGCCCGGCTGGCTTTTGCCGTGGCCTCGTCGGTCGATAGTCGGGTCATTCTCGACACGCCGGGCGCGGAGCACCTCTTGGGCCGGGGGGATATGCTCTTTCGGCCTCCGGACGCGCCCGCGCCCATTCGAGCCCAAGGGGTGTGGGTTGACGAAGAGGAGATCCAGCGCGTGATGACCTGGTGGCAACAGCACGCGAGCGCCGAGGGCGAGCCACGCGCGGCCGCGGCCCCTTGGGAAGCGCTCTTGCGGGCCAAAGAAGAAGGCCCACGCTGGGATCCGCTCTTGGAGCAAGCCGCGCGCCTGGTCATTGAGACCGGTCGGGCGCACACGACGCTGTTGCAGCGCCGGTTGCGCATCGGCTATCCGCGCGCGGCGCGCCTTATGGAACAGCTGGAGGAGGTGGGCGTCGTCGGCCCGCCGAAGAACGGCTCCCGCGAGCGGGATGTCCTTTGGGACCCAGAAGTGCCCTTCCAAGTGCCCAAATGACGGGCTTGCGCAGGGTGCAGGCAAATCTTGTCGAAGCCCATGCCGCGGGCGGCGGGACTCGCGCTTGACCCGCGGGCGTCTGAACCCGCCCGCTATCCCCGCCGTCTGTTATGCGCGCCCGCGCGTTAGGCCGGACAATTCGCGCGCAAATTTATACTAGCCGCGGGCTTCCAGCGGCGCTGCGGCACGCGAGCGCACCCATGGCCGCGGGCGGCGGAACCCGCCCGCTATCCTCGCCGTTGGTCATGCGTCCCCGCACGTTGGGCCGGATGGTTCGCGCGCAATTTTATCCTAACCGCGGGCTTCCAGCCCGCGGCGGGGCGGGCGCCAACAGCAACTGCCCTTTTCGCTCCCCCTCGTCGCTTGGCTGTTTCTAGAACCTTTGCGTGCACCCGCTTGCGCATTGCCTTAATTCGTCGAGGACTCGGGAGCTTCGGCGTCTGATGCCGAAGACGCGGGCTTGGACCGCTCACGCCAGCCCAGCGTAGCCAGATAAGCCCGGTCCTCGGGTGTGAGCGGGGCGCGCGCCAAGAGGTCCGGACGGCGCTCCCATGTGCGGCGCAAGGATTGTTCGCGGCGCCAACGTGCGATGCGCGCGTGGTCACCCGAGCGCAGCACCTCAGGGACGGACCAACCTCGAAAGACCGCGGGCCGGGTGTAGTGGGGGTGTTCGAGCAGGCCCTGGCTGAACGAATCCTTCAACGGCGCGTCAGGATCCCCCAGCACGCCGGGCAGCAGGCGGGTCACCGCGTCGATCACCACCAGCGCCGGGAGCTCGCCGCCGGTCAGGACGTAATCGCCGATGGAGAGCTCGTCGGTGACCAAATGCTCGCGCACGCGCTCGTCCAGCCCTTCATATCGTCCTGCGATCAGCGCGATGCGGGGCAAACGGCTGAGTTGCCACGCGACCTCTTGGGTGAACGGTCGGCCTTGGGGCGTCATCAGGATAACGGGCGCACGCGGGGGCCGGCCTAGTACATCTTCCACCGCGGCGAAGATGGGCTCGGGCTTCATAACCATCCCCCCTCCGCCGCCGTAAGGCTCGTCGTCCACGGTACGGTGTTTGTCGGTGGTCCAATCGCGGATGTTATAAAGATGCACGTCCAAAAGTCCGCGCTCGCGGGCCCGGGCCAAAATGCTCAGGTTCAAATATGGCTCAAAGACCTCGGGGAACAAGGTGAAGACGTCGATCCGCATTCCGACGCTCCGCGTTAGCTGGGTTGGCCCACCCCCAGAACCTCACGGGCCCGGGCGACATCCTGAACCAGCTGGGCCCGCAGAGCTTCGACCGACGGAAAGGCTCGCTCGTCCCGGAGGCGTTCGACAAAGTCCACCGCGAGGGTTTGGCCGTAGAGGTCGCCAGAGAAGTCTAACAGGTGCACCTCAAAATGCGGCCGCGGGGTGGTGTCGAAGGTGGGGCGATACCCAATGTTGAGCACCGCGGGATGGCGCTGCCCCCGGACCCAGGCCCAGGCTGCATAAACCCCGCGTTTGGGCAGGACTTTGCGCTCATCCCACACCAAATTGGCCGTCGGAAACCCCAACGCGCGCCCCCGGCCATCGCCTCGAGTTACCTGCCCTTGAATGCGATACGGACGGCCCAACATGCGCGCGGCATCGCGCGCGCGGCCTTCATACAGGGCCTGGCGAATGCGACTGGCCGAGACCACGCCGAGGTCGGGCAGGCGAACGGGTTCGACGACCCGCACCTCGAAGCCCAGGCGCTCGCCCCACGCGCGCAACACAGGGATGGTTCCTTCGCGCTGGTAGCCGAGCGCGAAATTGAAGCCCACGCACAGGCACGGAAAACGCAAATGCTCGTACAAACGCTGGATGAACGTGGCCGCGCGCATGCGCGCCAGTTCCGCGTTGAAAGGGAGCAACAGGGCTGCCTGCGCGCCGTGGGCGGCCAGCAACTCAACCTTTTCTTCGGGCAACGTGAGGTAAAAGTTGCGCTCATCGCCCCGAAAGAAGGCCCGGGGCAAGGGGTGGAAGGAGATGACCAGGGATGGCAGTCGATAATGGCGCGCGGCTTCGTTTAGCGTGCGCAACAGGGCTTGGTGGCCCAGGTGGACGCCGTCAAACCCACCAATGGTGATCACCGCGGGGCGGGTGGTCACTTCTTCCAGCGCGGTCCAATGGGGAATGGCCCCCATGCTGCCTCCGAGTCACGCGCGCATGGGCGCGCGGAATTGCCTTCCCCATTCTACCCCACTTATTCCGCGGACGTATCGCGCGCTTGGGCTTCGGAGGCCGCGTTCCAAAAACGCCGCAACAGGCGCATTTTGTCTTCCCGCACCAGGGTCCAGTCGTCCAAAAGGATGCCGCCCGTATCCCCGCTGTCGGGATTGAGGGCCCAATAGAAGGTGTTGAACAAGCCTTTGGCGATGAGATAGTCGACAAAGGCTTCGTGCCATACCCGATCTTTGGGGTCGGCCGCGCCGTACCGACCGCCCCACTCACCAATCACGATGGCGTAAGAGCCCGCGAACTGGCCAAAGTGCAGGTCCCAAATGTCCGGCATGTTGTCCGGGAAGTCCGGGTCTTTGAAGTAGGACTGCATGTATACGTCCGGGCCATAAACATGCGGGCTCAAAACCAGTTTGTCCTCAGGGATGTCTAAAGGCGTGCAGCCTAGGGGCTCTAGATTCCCGCCATACCAATGGCTGATGGAACTCGAGCATACGGGGTTTTCTTGCACGCCTTCCACAAACACCAGGATGCGGGGGTTGACCTCAAGCACGGCTTTGGCCGCGCGTGCGGCCGCTTGATCCCAATCGGTGGCTCGGTTGCCTGTGCCCCACGTCGCGCGGCCATGGGGTTCGTTTTTGAGGTCGAGGCCCAGGAAGTGCGGCAGATGGGCATAACGTCGGGCCAAAAAGACCAGGTCTTGAATCCATTCTTTCTCGCTGTAGAAATCGGTGTACCACAGTTCGCTGATGGACCGACAATCGGGCCGGTGGTGGTCGAGCAGGATGTAGAAGCCTTGCCGGTCCAACTCTTCGACAATGAGGTCCAGGATTTCCAGGCTGTTTTTGCCCTTGAGATCCGGATTGCGATAATAGTCAATGCTGGATACCGGCGCTGCGCGCAGGGTTTCGGGGCAGACCGGCAGCCGTACCGCGTTAAAGCCCAGCCGGGCCATTTGGTCAATGAGCGCGCGCCACGGGCGGGCCCAAAGGCCGTGCACCACGTGTTCGGGCGTTTCAAAGCCGAACCAGTTGATCCCGCGCAGGTGAAGGCGTTCGCCCGTAGGTGCGTAAATCTGGCCGTGCTCGACGAAATAGCCCCGACCCCAATCCCCGGCCAGGTTGGCCGCGCGCTCGGGCGCGCGTGTGAGCCGGTCTTGGTAGCCGCGGCCCAGCCAACCCACGACCGCGCCGATCAGGGTCGCGAGCACCAGCGCCAGCGGAACGGCCCAGGGTCGGCGACGTTTGGGCTCGGGTTGCGTCGCGGGGCGTGCGAGGGGCACCATCCCCGCGGGGGTGAGGTGATAGGTTGCTTGTGCGAGCCCGGCTAGCCGATTGAGCCCGGCCGCGTGCAAGGAGATGGCATCGCCGGCCTCGCGCGGCCACGGGGTGCTCAACACGATCATGCGCGCTCGGCTCGTTTGGATGCGACCTTTGAGCTGAAGCCAGAACCGATGCGCGGCCGTTTCGTCTTGTGGCACGAAGCTCAGGATGTCTTGCACCCACACCACCGCCCCGCGCGGCGCGGCCTCCAAGGCCTCAAGAAGCCAGATGTCCGGCGCGGTGTCCGCGTCGATCTGGGCCTGGGAGAGGATATGAAGGGAGGCCGAGCCAGCCCATTGGAGGATGACTGACTCGGCCACCACTTCATCCGGACCTTGTGTCAAGAGGATGTACATCCTCGGGCGAGGCACAAGGCGCCTCCGAGCAAGCAGGGTTAATCTTCTGGATGAAGCAACGGCGAGAAGGTGTCAATCAATAGCTTGATATCTCCCCCTACCGAGTACAACACAGGCGAGGTCGCGCCGTGGTCGAGATATTCCTTGACCTTCGCGCGCGCTTCCTCGGGCGTGCCCGACGCGGTGATGCGGTGGATCAGCTCATCGGGCACCAGGTGCTTCGCGCGTTGGATTTGTTCGTGGGTCGCGGGCCAGCCCAGGATGGACTGGATCTCGCGCACCACATCCTCGGAAACCCCCGAGGCCTTCGCGATATGGGGCTGTTGGGCCAGGTATTGTACCAACAGCTCCCGGGTGCGGTCAATCGCGACTTCGCGGTCGGGGTCGACCGAAGCCACGATGAGTTGGGGCCGGTCGATTTCGTCTAAGGTGCGGCCTGCTTTGCGCGCGCCCTTGGCGATTTGCTCCAAGGCCCAGTCGTTGTACTCCGGCGGCACGCAGTAGTTCAGCAGGACGCCGTCCGCGATCTCGCCAGCCAGCGCGAGCATCTTGGGGCCGGTCGCGCCGATGTAAATGGGCACGTTGCGCGGCTCACGGCGGCCATGGACCACGTCCAGCTCAATGTTGTCAACGTGGATGAACTCGCCGTGGAAGGTCACCCGCTCCATATTGAGGAGGCGGCGCAACACAATCACGGTCTCGCGCATGGCTTGCAGCGGCTTGCGGCGGATGATGCCCACCTGGCGCGCCAGGGGGTCCCACCATGCGCCGATGCCGGCGATGATGCGCCCTGGGGCCAGGTCGTCCAACGTCAGGAAGGTCGCGGCCAACAGGCCGATGTTCCGCGTCCAGTTGTTGATCACACCCGAGCCAATCTTGATGCGCTCGGTCACGGCCGCGTAGGCGGCCATGGGCACGATGGCATCGCGCACCAAGCGCGATTCCGCTTGCCAGACGGCTTCGAAGCCCATCTTCTCGGCATAACGCACGTACTCTAAGCCTTCCCGCAAATCGTGGGCATCTTGTAAGTAGAGAGCAGCTCGCTTCATGGGGTTATCCTCCCTAAGGAATGTCGCCAAGGTTATGTGGGGCTATCCCCCCGAGGCCGGGGCCTCCTCAGTCTTAGGCTGGGCCTCGGCCAAATGTTCGTACACCCGCTGGACCAAGTGGGGAAAGGCCTCGCGCAGCAAGTACAGGTCTTCGGGCCAATCCAGGTCTTGGGCCAGCGTCGGTCGTTCGACAATGTGCACTTCGCGGCCTTGCTCGCGCGCGCGCATGACGTGGCGCCAGAACGAGCCCGGGCCGAACGCGAAGGTGTGCCCGCGCGGGGGCGTCAACCCCAGCGCGTTGGTGCCCTGCCGCGCGTGGTCAGGCGCGATCACCATGCGGCCCACGGGGTTATGCAACGGGCGCTTGAGCATTTGCGCCAGGGTCGCGACGTCCTCCACGGTCAGGCGGGGCAGGTCCACGGGCAGCACCAGCATGCGCGCGATGCGCAAGCTCGCGAGCAAAAGCGCGGTTCGGTTGAGGGTGCCGTTGAGGTCGGTTTTGCTGCCTTCGTAGAGGGTACGTGCTCCCCACGCCCGTGCGACGGTGAGCACGTGGCTGTCTCGACTGACCACCAGGACCTCATCCACCTCGGGCACCTGCGAAACGATGCGCAGCGTGCGCTGCAAAAGCCAACGGTTGATCTGTTCTCGCTCGTCAGGGGTGAGCCAGCCGGCCAAGCGCGACTTGCCTTCCCGAAAAGGTTTCACAGGCAAAATTAACCACAACGTCACAGCGTTCCTCCGTCCTGCTTGAGATACACGTTCCGGTTTGCCCCACGCGTCTCGCGTAGGCCGACGAGCCCTCTTCTCCTCCATCTGAAAGCGGGCGGTTCACGCGGCGGGTTCTTCAACGCCACGCGATGAGGCCAGAAGGCGGGCGAAGGTCCAAGCGCTGTATGCGACTCGACGCCGGCCTTCTGGGCCCTGCATCCATGTATCGGTAATGTAGACCGGTATGCCCGTCCGCTGGGTGATCAACGGCGCCTGAGCCGCGTCCGCCTGGTCAATGACCAGGCCGCTCAGGATGTCTTGGTAGTACTCGGCCAAGCTCAACGGCGTGGCCGTATATCCCAGCTCGCGGGCGATTTTCGCGGCCGGGCCTTTGACGGCGCGACCCGCGATGAAAGGCGACACCGCGACCGCGCGCTTTTGCTGGAGCACGCTTCGAATCCCGGGCACGGCCAGAATGGGATCCAGGCTAAGCCAGGGATTCGAGGGCGCCAGCAAGATGACCTCGGCCTCGTGGAGGGCCTCCATCACGCCCGGCGCGGGCCGAGCGCGGGTGGCACCCCGGTAGGCCAAGGCCATCAGCCGCGGCCGCCACTGGTGGCGCACGAAATACTCTTGAAACGGCAACCAACCGTGCTCCGCGACCTTGACCCAGGTGCGTAACGAATCGTCGGTCGCGGGCAATACTTGAGCCCGTACACCCAGGGCCTGGCAAATTGCCCGCGTGACCTGGCTGAGCGGCATGCCTTGCGCCAGGCGCCGGGTGCGTTCTAAGTGTAACCCAAGATCCCGGTCCCCCAAGCGGAACCAGGTTGGGCCGCCCAAGGTTTCGATGGTTTCCATCGCGTGCCACGTTTCGTCCCGGCGGCCCCAGCCGGTCTCGGGGTTTTCCAGGCCAGCCAAGGTGTAGCACACCGTATCAATATCTGGTGACACGCGCAAGTTGAAGGGCTCGAAATCATCGCCCACGTTGACCACCACGGTCAAGGCCTCGGGCGGCACCCAGTCGGCCATCCCCGCGGCAAAGCGCGCGCCGCCCACGCCGCCGGAGAGGATAACCACTCGGCCTGCGGATGATTCGTCTGTCATTTTGACCTCAAGATTGGCACAGCATGCGTCCTAAGGGGCGGCCACCCAGCAAGTGCATGTGGATGTGGAAAATCACCTGCCCCGCATGCTCTCCGGTGTTGACGATGAGCCGATAGCCTCGTTCGGCCACGCCCATTTGTTCAGCCACCTGCCGCGCGACCCAAAACATATGGCCGAGAACGTCCGCATCTTCAGGTTCTACCTGGTTGACCGACGCAATATGCTGATTGGGCACAATCAAAATGTGCACCGGCGCGATGGGGTGAATATCGTGGAACGCGGTTACCTTATCGTCCTGATAAACTTTCTTACTGGGGAGCTCCCCAGCCACAATCTTGCAGAAGATGCACTCCGGGTCCCGACGCATAACCGTCACCTCCTCATTCCGAGGGCTCCTTCCATTATAGCAGCAGCCGTCCCCAACGGAAGGCGCGTTTGATATTCTCGAGTGTTCGGCTCCAGCGCGATAGCGCGAGGTCGCCGCAAGCAACCCCCATCCCGAAAAACGAAAACGAGCCTCTCAGCGCCAAGCCAAGGGGTAGCGGGGTTGCGAGCTCCCTTTGGGTTGGGGTTGTTGCTCTAGGGTGGCTTTTTTATAGAGATTTTGTTTGTACCTTTGTGGTAATGGATAAGTTATAACAGACAACACAACAATGCTTATTGCTGCAACAGATTCAAAAAACATGGGCTATATTTGAAGCCGACCAAGCTTTTCTTCAAATCTCAGAGCAGGGTGCACGCAAATGTTGTAGAAACGGTCACGTGGCGAGAGGAAGGCGAAGAGGGCTGTCACCGTTGAGTAAGGCACAACGCGCCTTGAGC